>JBOGEU010000001.1:0-1480 GCA_050741995.1 Acidimicrobiia bacterium
CGCCAAGTGTTGCGATCACCGCGTCGGAGCCGGCCCCGAGGAGGACCGCAGTGACGTCGCCCAATTGACGGCCCTTGGCCAGGAGCTCGAGTCCGAGCGTCGTGGGCTGGTCGCCTTCCTGCTCCACGAAAACCCATACCGAGGCCACTCAGATCACCTTCCGCTCTTCGAGGAGCGACACGATCGCCAGATGAGCCTCGCCGTCGTCCTCGATCTTCCGGCCGCCGCCTCGCTCCAGGGCGTCGACGATGGAGAGCACGAGTTGCTCGGGCCCGCGTTCGGCGCCGAGGTCACTCATCGACAATGTGTCTACGGGCTTCTTCTTGGCATCCATGATCCCCTTGAAGGTGGGGTAGCGGGGCTCGACGACCCCGGCAGTCACGGTCACCACCGCGGGCAGATCCGAGGTGACCAGGTCGTAGCCTGCCACCGTCTGACGGTGGATGGTGACCGTGCCGTCATCGGTCGCGACCTGGGTGGCGTAGGTGAGGGCGGGCACACCCAAGATCTCCGAGATCATCTGGGGGACCACTCCGGAATAGCCATCCGTGGATTCGGTGCCGGCGATGACCAGGTCATAGCCCTCCCGCTGGATCGCTGCCGCCAGCACCCGGGCCGTGGTCAAGGCATCGGACCCCCGCAAAGAGTCGTCCTCGACGAGCACCGCCTTGTCGGCCCCCATCGCCAGTGCCTGTCGTATCCCCTGGCCGTTTCCGGACGGGCCCATGCTGACCAAGGTGACCGTGCCGTCACCAGCCTGAGCGAGTTGCAGACCCATCTCCACCCCGTACCGGTCGGTGTCGTCCAGGATCTGTTCCTCGGGACGTAACAACCAGTTGCTGCCCTCCTCGAGACGATAGGGGGTGGCCGGGTCGGGGATCTGCTTGACGCAGACGACGACCTTCATTCCTTGTTCACTCCTTGCTGGATCTCTACCGGGCGATGGTAACGAGGCCTTCGTGGCTTGAGTAAACGCTCAAATTCGAGCTCGTCAGGGAGCCGGTTCGATGCGCTCGATGATCAGGTCCTGAGTTGGAGGAGGGGTGTCGGCGATGGACCAGGCTGAGGAGAGGGCCTTCTCCTGGGAGGCCCAGCGCGAAGGGTCGCTGTAACGGACCCGGGCCAGGGGTTGGCCGGCGTCGACACGGTCACCGATCTTCGCCTCGAGGGTTATCCCGACCCCGGGGTCGATGGTGTCCTCCTTGCGTTCCCGGCCCGCCCCGAGCCGGGTGGCAGCAACCCCAATGGTCAGGGCGTCACAGCGGGTGACAAACCCGTCCCGTGGCGCGACGATCATCGCCTCATGGGCGCCGATCGGGAGCAGGTCGGGGTTTTCGATCACAGCCGGGTCCCCACCCTGGGCCACGGCGACATCAATCAGCTTTTGCAGCGCCTTGCCCGTCTCGATGGCGTCGACAAGCGCCTCCCGCCCACCCTCGACGCCGGCCAATTCCATCATGACCTCACCCAGGGCCATCGT
>JBOGEU010000002.1:0-2224 GCA_050741995.1 Acidimicrobiia bacterium
CAGGAGCCGGAACCGGCCGGACGGGCTGGCGGAGAGGACCGGCGTCGGCTCCAACGTGCCGGTCACGACAGCCTCACCCGGGGATCGATTCGGGCGTAGATCAAGTCGACGGCCAGATTGACGACAACCACCATGGCGGCGACCACGAGCACGGTGCTCTGGACGACGGCGTACTCCCTCTGGGCGATGCCGGTCAACACCAGGCGACCCATCCCGGGGAGGGCGAAGATCTCCTCGACGATGATCGTCCCACCGAGGAGGTAGCCGAACTGGATGCCGACGATGGTGACGATCGGGATCAGGGAATTGTGGAGGATGTGGCGCCAGCGAACCCGCCGCGCCGACAGTCCCTTGCCTCGAGCGGTCCTGACGAAGTCCTGCGATCCCGCCTCGAGATAGGCGGAGCGGGTGGTGCGCATCACCCCCGCCGCCAGGGCGACACCGAGGGTCAGGGCCGGGTAGAGCTGCTGTTGGATGTTGATCAGGGGGTTTTCGAAGAAGCCGACGTAGCTGGCGGCGGCAGGGAAGTAGCCGAAGCGGGCGGCGAGAACCGCGATGATCGCCGAAGCGATGACGAAGTTGGGGATGCCGAGCCCCACCAGGCCGAAACCCTGACCCAACATGTCCCTGATTCCGTCGGGCCGCGATGCCGACATCACCCCGACAGCCACTCCGACCAACGATCCCATGATCGTGGCCAGGATGGCGAGCTCGATCGTCACCGGCAGGGCGTTCCCGATCAGCTCCGCCACCGGGCGGCCACTGGTCACCGAGATCCCGAAGTTCCCGGAGAGGACGCTGCCCAACCACGAGAAGAACTGGACCAGGGGCGGCCGGTCGAGCCCGTAGTAGGTCTCGAGCGATGCGCGCTGGGCGGGAGTGAGGTTGCCGGCTTCGATCCCGAGCCGCGCCGTGATCTCGTCCCCGGGCAGCACCCGGAGCACGAGGAACACGAGCACCGCCACCCCGAGCAAGGTGAGCACCGCCTCGGCAAACCGCTTGAGCAGATAGCCCCTCACCGGAGCACAGGGGCGTCCGTCGCCGCGGCGACAACATTGTGAAAACGCGCCCGCAGCCCGTTCACGGGTTTGTCGAGGTCCACCCGAGGGTGGGTGGCGTTGGTGAGGAGGACCATCACCAGGTCCCGGGCCGGGTCCATCCAGACCGAGGTCCCGGTGAAGCCGGTGTGGCCGAATGCCGAGGCCGACAACAGCTCCCCCGAGGCCCGGGGTGACCACGCAGAATCGGTCGGTGGGAAGAACCCGGCATCGGCCCTGCTCAACTCCTCCGAGGTCGGGCCGTGACGCTTGGCGAGGTCCCATCCCAGACCTCTCGCCGCGTTCCGGCCGGGCATCTGGTTGGTGATCGCCAGGTCGACCACCGCAGACGAGAGCACCCGGCGCCCGTTCGAGTCTCCCCGCCTCAGCCACATCTCCCCGAGCACTCCCACTTCGTGGGCATCGGAGAACAGCCCGGCATGGGCGCTCACCCCTCCCAGCCCGTAGTGGGCGTTGCCGTCGTTGACCTCTCCCGGGTGAAACGTGGTGCGCCACCGATCGAACTCGAGCCCGGCCCACTCCGCCATACGTCTCTCGAAGGCATTGCCTTCCTCGGTGACCGCATACTCTTCTTTCGGGAACGAAGGCAGATAAGTGGTCCGGCTCAGCCCACAGGGCTCGAAGATCAACGCCTCGGCCAGCTCGGGCAGGGACTGGCCACCGAGACGCTCGAGGGCGATGCCCAAGGTCATGAAGCCGATGTCGCTGTACTCGAATCGGGATCCCGGTGCCGAGGCCAAACCCAGGTCGTCGACCGCGGCCAGGATCTCCGACTTTCCCCTGGCCTTCACGTAGAGGGGACGCCAACCGGGGATCCCTGCGGTGTGCGACACCAGCCGGCGGTAGGTGACCCCCTGGCCACGAAGGCTGCGCAGCTCGGGAAGGGCACCCGTCACCTCCTCGTCGAGCGACATCACCCCACGGTCGACCAGGGCCAGGGTCACCCCGGCGCCCACCAACGGCTTGGTCAGCGATGCCAGGTCGAAGAGAGTGGTGGGAGTCGCCGGGCGCGGGTTGGGACCGGTCTCGGCAAGACCGAACGCCTCGTGGAACACAACCTTGCCGTCTTGGCGCACGAGACCAACCGCACCCGAGACCGTGCCCCTCTCGACGGCCGACTCGAGAAGCGCAGACACCCGGCTCATCTCAGACATGTTGCCCACTTC
>JBOGEU010000003.1:0-1618 GCA_050741995.1 Acidimicrobiia bacterium
GTGTTGACCCCCTCGACCAGGACTTTGCCTTTGGCGGGAAGCACCCGTGTGATGCGCGACTCCTTGCCGGCATCCTTGCCGGTGATCACCATCACCTTGTCACCTTGCTTGAGTCTCATATGTCCCCCCACTTGTGGGGGGACCGTCCGGACGAAGTCCGGGCGAGGGGGGTTGGTGCCCACCCCCGAAGCCCCGGGCGGACTCGCCCACGCTCGCACCCCCCTCGACCTCGCTCCGCTTGGTCGGTCCCCCCGTGAACGGGGGGACACATGAGCCCGCTCATCAGAGCACCTCTGGGGCGAGGGAGACGATTCGCATGAATTTGCGATCGCGGAGCTCTCTGGCCACGGGCCCGAAGATGCGGGTTCCCCTGGGTTGGGAGTTGTTGTCGATGATCACGCATGCGTTGTCGTCAAAACGGATGTAGGTGCCGTCGGGGCGTCGTGATTCCTTCTTGGTCCGGACCACGACCGCCTTGACCACCTCGCCTTTCTTCACCGAGCCGCCCGGGTTGGCGTCCTTGACCGTCCCCACGATCACGTCGCCCACTCCGGCATAGCGGCGTGAGGACCCACCCAGCACGCGAATGCAGAGCAGCTCTCGGGCACCGGTGTTGTCCGCCACCTTGAGTCGTGACTCCTGCTGGATCATCGAGCCCTCTCCACGATCTCCACCACCCGCCAGCGCTTCTGCTTGGACAGGGGACGGGTCTCCATGATGCGGACGGTGTCGCCGAGCTTGGCGTCGTTGACCTCATCGTGGGCGTGGAACTTGGTGCTGCGCCGGACCACCTTGTCGTAACGAGGATGGCTCATCTGGTTCGGAACCTCAACCGTCACGGTCTTGTCACGGGAGTCGGATATCACCACACCGACACGGACCTTTCGGCGGCCTCTCGAATTGCTATCTGTCATCAGGCACGCTCCTCGTTCCCGGCACCGGCGGAGGCCGGCTCTCGCTCACGAAGCACCGTGAGGATCCGAGCGATGTCCTGTTTGACATCCTTTATCCGGGCATGGTTGTCGAGCTGGTTGGTGGCGAGCTGAAAGCGCAGATTGAATTGCTCCGCCTTGGCCTCGCCCAGCGCCTCCATCAACTCTTCATCTGTCATTTCACGGAGCTCCGAAGGGGTCATATGTCCTCCCGGCTCACGAATCGGGTCCTGATCGGCAGCTTGTGGCCGGCCTTCCTCATGGCCTCCCTCGCCAGGTCCTCGGGGACACCGGCCAGCTCGAACATCACACGTCCAGGCTTGACAACGGAAACCCAGAACTCGGGGTTCCCCTTGCCCGAGCCCATTCGGGTCTCAGCAGGCTTCTGGGTCACCGGCTTGTCGGGAAAGATGGTGATCCAGACCTTCCCACCGCGCTTGACGGCACGAGTGATGGCGACACGGGCCGACTCGATCTGACGAGCGGTGATCCAACCCGACTCCAGCGCCTGCAGGCCGTACTCGCCGAAATTCACCTGGGTTCCCCCTTTGGCGACGCCGGATCGGCGGCCACGATGCATCTTGCGGTGCTTGGTCCGCTTGGGCATGAGCATCAGCGACCTCGCTCCGCTCGGCCGTCATGCGTTTTATGTTCCCCGTTGTGGGTCCTGAGCGCCATCACTCTTC
>JBOGEU010000004.1:0-4087 GCA_050741995.1 Acidimicrobiia bacterium
CCCCTGGGCTGCGTCCTCCGCCTCGACGAACGGCCAGTGCGCCTTCGTTGTGCGTCCTTGCCAGGAATGAAAATGGCTCGCCGAAATAGCAAGCGGACCCACCGGACAGGACACTAGAGCACCGACGTGTTGGGCATCATCACCGGATTCATCGACGAGTTGCGGGCTGCCGGCGTCCCGGTCTCGATGGTCGAGGCGATCGACGGGATGCGGGCGGTGGAGGTGGTCGACATCGGAGACCGGGTGGCTCTTCGGGAGACGCTGAGGGCGACACTGATCAAGAACCTGCGTCACGAGAGTGCCTTCGACACCGCCTTCGATGTCTACTTCTCGACGGTTCCCCTCCCCAGGGACGTCGAGGAAGAGGGCGTCGATCGTGATCGGACCGACCTCCCCGAGTCGAACCGGGAGAGCGACTCGGAGGCCCTGCCCTTCGATCTCGAGCAATTGCTGGAGTCCCTGCTGGAGTCGCTGGCCGGCCTCGACGAGGCCGGGATCCGACGTGGGGCTCGAACCGCGGTCGATCAGCTGGCCGGGATGGAGCCGGGTCGCCCCGTCGGCGGCACCTATTACCTGTACCGGACCTTGCGCCGCCTCGATCTCAAAGAGCTCGAGGAGCGGCTGATCGAGACGCTGCTCGACGACGACGAGCTCTCCGACTTCGACCGCCGGCTCCTGCGGGAGGAGGTCGAGGCACGAATCGACCGTCTCCGCCAGGAGATAGAGGAAGAGATCAGGAGACGGCTCGTCGCCGACCGGGGAAGAGACGCCGTGGCCCGGACCCTGAGACGGCCGCTGATCGAAGACGTCGACCTGATGCACGCCACCACCAAGGACCTTCAGGAGATGGAGGCCGCGATCGGGCCCTTGACCCGCAAACTGGCGGCTCGTCTCGCCCGCAGACGCAGAAAGCGGGCAGGACGGCTCGATTTCCGCCGCACCATGCGCAAATCACTGGCCACCGGTGGTGTGCCCGCCGACCCTCAATTCCGCCATCCCCGGCCTCACCGCCCCGAGGTGTGGCTGCTGTGCGACATCAGCGGCTCCATGGCCACCTTCTCCCGGTTCACCCTCCAATTCACCCATGCCATGTCGACCCACTTCTCCAAGCTGCGATCATTTGCGTTCGTGGACACCATCGACGAGGTGAGCGACTTCTTCGGCCCAGGGATCGACTTCGGATCCGCGTTGCAGCGGATAACTACCGAAGCCCAGGTGGTCTGGCTAGACGGCCATTCCGATTACGGCAACTCTTTCGAGACGTTCTACAACCGCTACGGGAAGCAACTGACGCCACGGACCACGGTGATCATCACCGGTGATGCCCGCAACAACTACCGGCCGCCCAGGGACGGTGTCCTCGAGGACATCGCCAAGGCGGCGCGGGCGGTGGTGTGGCTCAACCCCGAGCCCGAGACCTACTGGGACACCGGGGACTCGGCCATGTCCCATTACGCCGCTCATTGCACCTCGGTCCACGAAGTGAGGACCCTCAGGCAGTTGGAGCAGTTCATCGAAGATTTGACCCTGCCCGGCGGCCGTCCACTCCAGAATGTCTAAACCAACTCACCATCCCTGCCGATGTAGCACGCATACGTCCCCCGTAGGGGGCGAGTAACAGAGGTGATCAGAATGGGCTCGCGGATACTGGTTGTTGAAGACTCAGCCGTCATCAGACGGCTCATCGAAGTCTGCCTCCGCGCCGCCGACCTCGAGATCATCACCCGCGACGACGGGAAGAGCGGTCTCTCGGCGGTTGGGTCGGAGTCACCGGACCTCGTAGTGCTCGACATCGGGCTGCCCGGGATGGACGGTTGGGAAGTGCTGGATCGCATCCGCAGGGATGAGTCGACCAAGAACATACCGGTCGTCGTGCTCACCGCTCATGCCGAAGAGGAATCACGGCGCAGGGCCAACGAGGGCGGCGCAGACGCCTTCGTCACCAAGCCCTTCCAGCCCAACGACTTCCGCTCGACGGTGCTCTCGCTACTCGAATAGCGTTGTCCCCCCTGCGATTGGGGGACCGACCGAGCGATAGCGAGATCGAGGGGGGTTTGCCCGCCTCAAGTGGCTTCTACGCCGGTTCTTTCTCCATGACCTCGGCCAGGCGCTGGGCGAGGTCGACCACCCGGTTGGAGTATCCCCACTCGTTGTCGTACCAGGACATGACCTTGACCAGGTTCCCGCCGAGCACCTGAGTCCCCCCGGCGTCGAAGATCGAGGAATGCGGGTTGCCGATGATGTCGGTGGACACGATCGGATCCTCCACATACTCCATGATCCCCGCCATCGGGCCCTGGGCTGCGGCCTTCACCGCGGCGTTGACCTCTTCCACGCTGACCTCTCGGTCGAGCTCGACCACCAGATCGACGGTTGAGCCGTCGGGCACCGGGACTCTCATCGCCATCCCGTCGAGCTTGCCGGCCAAGCTGGGCACCACCTCTCCGATGGCGGCGGCGGCACCGGTGGTGGTGGGGATGATGTTCTCGGTGGCAGCCCGGCTCCGGCGCAGGTCCTTGTGGGGGACGTCGGCCAGGACCTGGTCGTTGGTGTAGGCGTGCACCGTGGTCATCACCCCCTTGCGGATCCCGAAGCTGTCGTTGAGCACCTTGGCCAGGGGCGCCAATGAGTTGGTGGTGCACGAGGCGTTGGACACGATGATGTCGTCCGAGTCGAGCTGGTCGTCGTTGACGCCGAGCACCACCGTCTCGTCGACCTTGTCCTTGGCGGGCACGGTGAGTATCACCCGCTTGGCCCCGGCGTCGATGTGTTGTTGAAGCGAGGCACGGTCCCGGAACACACCGGTCGACTCGATCACGATGTCGACGTCCAGCTCCTTCCAGGGGAGCTGGGAGGGGTCTCTCTCCATGAGCATCTTGATCGTGTGCTCGCCGACCTTCATCACCTGGTCGGCCACGGTGACGTCCTCCTCGAATCTCCCCATCACCGAGTCGTACTCGAGCAGGTAGGCCAGGATGTCATCGTCCGAGAGGTCGTTGATGGCGACCACATTCAGCCCTGAGTCGGGACGGGAGGCGATGATGCGGAACACCGCCCTTCCGATGCGCCCGAACCCGTTGATTGCGACGTTTGTCATGTCTATCTGTCTCCATTGAGGAATGCGGCGACGCTCGATGTGGCTTCGACCGCCCGGTGGGAGTAGCCCCACCCGTTGTTGAACCAGGTGATCGTCTTCACCAGGTTCCCGCCGGTCACCATCGTGGCCAGGCTGTCGTACACCCCCGAGTGCGAGGTGAGTCTCACATCAGAGGAAACAATCGGATCGGCGACGTATTCGATGATTCCCTGGTAGTCGACCTCGCAGGCCTTCTTCACCACGGTGTTGACCTCCTCGGCATCGGTGGATCGCTCGACGTCGACCACCATGTCCACAGTGGAGCCGTCTACCACCGGGACGTTGAGGGCCACCACCGAGATCTTGCCTTCGAGCTCGGGCAGGCCCTGGGTGATGATGCCGGCCGAGTTGGTGTCGGCGGGGATGATGTTCTCCCCGGCGGCACGGCTGGTCCGATAGGACTCGGTGGGCACGTCGGCCAGTCTCCCGGCGTTGGACATCGCCTTCACAACCGTTATGAAGACCCGCTTGATCCCGAACTCGTCGTTGATCGTCTTCAGGATGGGCGTGGCCGCATTCGAGGTGTTGGAGCCGAGGGCGAGCTGGTCGACGTCGGGCGCGATGATGTCGTCGTTGATCCCTCGAAACAGCAGCGGTATCTCACCGGGGGTCTCCGGGCTCGAGGTGAGGATCACCTTCTCGGCTCCCGCCGCCAGGTGCTTGTCGAGGGACTCTTTGCTCCGGTAGCGGCTGGTGGTCTCGAGAACCACGTCGACGCCCAGCTCGTCCCAGTCGGCTTCTCCCGGCTCGCGGGCGTTGAGGAAGGCAACCCTGCGGTCGCCGTAGGAGAGGGTGCCGTCGGCGTAGGAGACGGGCGCCGGGAAACGGCCATACAGAGAGTCGTACTTGAGAAGGTATGTCAGCGCTTCCGGGTCGGCGATGTCGCTGATCGCCGCCACCTCGAGATCGGTGCGGTCGTGGAGGAGTCGCATCACGTTCCTCCCGATCCTT
>JBOGEU010000005.1:0-1938 GCA_050741995.1 Acidimicrobiia bacterium
TGTCTGGTACGCCCACGCCGTCCATGTCGCCGACGACGAGGTGACCCGCATGGGAGCGGCCGGGACCGGGGTCGCCCATTGCCCCACGTCCAACATGCGCCTCGCCTCAGGGATGGCCCCGGTGTCCCGTTACATGGCCGCCGGCGTCCCTGTGGGTCTGGGGGTGGACGGATCGGCGTCGAACGACTCGTCGCACATGATGGGCGAGGCGCGGCAGGCCCTTTTGATCACTCGTCTGGCGGTGTCGCCGGGAATCGGCTCCGGGCCCCAGATGACGGCCCGTCAGGCGCTGGAGCTGGCCACGGTGGGTGGTGCTCGGGTTTTGGGACGGGACGACATCGGGAGGCTCGCCCCGGGAATGGCCGCCGACTTCGTCGCTTACGATCTCGATCGGATCGAGTTCGCCGGGGCTCTCCACGACCCGGTGGCGGCGCTGGTCCTCTGCGCCCCGGTCACCGTGGATCACTCCTGGGTCGGCGGTGCCCCTGTCGTCCGCGACCGCCGCCTCGCCGGCCTCGAGGTCGATGGGCTGATCAGGGAGCACAACCGCCTGGCGGGAGCACTTCTGTGATCGACACGAGGGTCCTCGATGGGTGTAGGGAACCAGGAAGCTCGATGAGCCCCGATCTCTACTGCCGGGACCCCGGGGGTGGAGATCGAATTGCGCCGGTTCGGTGCACGGATCGTGAGGACTCAAACTAACTTCTCCCGGCAGTGGAGATCCTGCACCCGACCTCGATCGAAGAGGCGCTTGCCGGGCTAGGTGAAGGAGCTACCCCCCTGGCCGGTGGCACCGACCTCATGGTGGAGGTCAATTTCGGGCACGCCAGGCCGGATCGGGTCGTGGGTCTGCGACGGGTGGCCGAGTTGAAGGAGTGGGACGGAGCACGTATCGGCGCCGGTGTCACCTGGAGGCGAATCGAGCGCGAGGGCCCCGAGGCGCTGGCCGATGCCGCCCGCACCGTTGGTTCCCCTCAGATCCGCAACGCGGGCACCATCGGGGGCAATCTGGGGACTGCGAGCCCGGCCGGCGACGGCCATCCGTTTCTCGCCGCGGTGGACGCATCGATCGAGCTCCTATCGTCCACTTCGTCGAGGACCCTGCCATGGAGCGACTTCTTCCTGGGAGTGAAGAAGACCGCCTGCCGGGAGGACGAATTGATCGCGGCCGTCCATCTCCCCGGGCAACTCCCCGAACGCCAGGCTTTCGGCAAGATCGGTGTCCGGAATGCGATGGTGATCGCCACAGTCAATTGTGTGGTCACCAGAGAAGGGGATGGCCGGACCACCGTGGCTCTCGGATCGGTGGCGCCGACACCGGTCCGGGCCCGATCTGCGGAGGTGATGATCTCCTCGATGGCAAGCCCCACCGAACGCGACCTGACCGAATTCCAACGGATGGTCTCTGAGGAAGTGAGGCCGATCACCGACCATCGCTCGACCGAGGAGTACCGGCGTCACGGGGCGGGGGTCCTGGCCCGTCGCCTCCTCGAGAGGTGTCTCAGATGATCGTGGCCCTCACCGTCAACGGGGAGAAGATGACGACCCGGGTCACCCACCCGGGAAGCCTTCTCGACGTGTTGCGCGACGATCTCGGGCTCCCCGGCTCGAAGAACGCGTGCGAGCAGGGGGAGTGTGGGTCGTGCTCGGTGATCATGGATGGGGAGTTGGTCTGCTCCTGCCTGGTGATGGCCGCCGATGCCGAAGGCTCGACTGTGATCACTGTCGAGGGCGTCGGTGACGAAGGCTCGCTGCACCCGGTGCAGGAGGCGATGCATCGGGCGGGGGCGGTCCAGTGTGGCTTCTGCACTCCCGGCATCGTCGTCGCTGCCGTCGAGTTGTTCGGCGAGAACCCGCAACCCAGCACCGCCGAGATCAAAGAGGCGCTTGCCGGCAACATCTGTCGGTGCACCGGTTACGGCGCCATCGTGCGCGCCC
>JBOGEU010000006.1:0-7610 GCA_050741995.1 Acidimicrobiia bacterium
ATTCGCGACTTCGACGAATTTCGCGCTCTCGTCAAGCAGCTGGAATGAGGCTGAGGCCGGTCACTAGGGTCGTCATGCGCGACCCGGGGTTATCGCCGTCCATGGGAGAATTAGGAGACAAGATGAAGAGAAGAGCCCTTTGGGCTTGTTTGGTCGTGATCGCCATGGTCGTCGCCGCCTGCGGTGGAGGCGGGGCAGAGACGACGAGCACGGCCGGAGAGCCGGAAGCCACGACGACCACCGCCGCTCCGGAAGCGACCACCACCACCGCCCCCGCTGAGCCCGAGCTGGGATCATCGGAACGACCGGTCCAAGTCCTGTTCGTCCCGTCTGTGGACGCTCAGGTCATGGTCGCCGGTGGAGACGTCATGGACCAGGCTCTGGAAGAAGCGACAGGCCTCAGCTTCGAGGTGAGCATCCCGACCTCATACGCAGCCACCATCGAGGAGATGTGCGCCGCGCCGGAGGACACCATGGGATTCATCCCCGGGTTCGGCTATGTGCTTGCCGCCAACCTGTGCGGCGTTGACGTCGCATTCAAGGCGGTGCGCTTCGGGTTCGGTGTCTACTGGGCACAGGTCCTCGTCCCACGTGACAGTGACATCGAAGGCCTCGAGGATCTCGACGGCCTGACCTGGGCAATCCCCGACCTCGGGTCCGGGTCCGGTTACCTGGTCCCGCTGGTGATGCTCAACGAGGTCGGGGTGACGCCGGCCGAGACCGTGGAGACGGGCGGCCACCCCAATGCAGCGTTGGCGGTCTACCGGGGTGATGCCGATTTCGCCACCACGTTCTTCAGCCCGCCGCTGATCACCGACGGTCAGTGGGAAATCGGCGACCCACCGGAGATCCCCGACGAGTTCATCGACTCCTGTGCCCCCGACGCAGAGGGCGACCTCTACTGTGGGCCCAACCAGGAGTACCGGGTGCTCGACGCGCGAGCTAGTGCGGTCACCGACGCTCCCGACATCGTGCAGCAGGTGAAGATCCTCACCATCTCGCCGGAGATCCCCAACGACACGCTGTCGTTCGGGCCCGACTTCCCACCCGAGCTCCGGACGCAGATCGAGGATGCACTCATCGCCTTCGCAGCCGAGTGCGAAACCGATGAGAACTGCGCCTGGAACTCGTCGATTGGCGATCAGGACTTCTACGGATGGACAGGGATCGAGCCCGCCACCGACGCCGAGTACGACACCCTGCGCGCCGTGGTCGAGACCGCCGGCATCGAGCTGGAAGACCTGTAAGCGGACAATGAAGAGGGAGACGAGATCTGCTCGTCTCCCTCTTCGCATACTCGGAGGACCATGCTCCAGGTACAGCACCTGACCAAGGTGTATGACGATGGGACAGTCGCCCTGACGGATGTCTCCTTCGAGGTCCCCGATGGCCAGTTCCTGGCGGTCATCGGACTCTCCGGGTCGGGCAAGTCGACCCTGCTTCGCTGTATCAACCGGCTCATCGATCCCACCGAGGGCACGATCCTCTGGAACGGCGAGGACATCACCGCTGCCTCTCAGGAGGACCTGAGGAAGATCAGACGGCGGATCGGGATGGTTTTCCAGCATTTCAACCTGGTGCACCGGTCGAAGGTGATCACCAACGTGCTGGCCGGCCGGCTGGGGTACACCAGCCCTGCCCTGGCCATAGCCAACCGATTCTCCAAGACGGATCGAGCGCGGGCGATGGCGCAGTTGGCCCGGTTCGGCCTGGAAGGAAAGGCACGGAACCGGTCGGAGGAGCTGAGCGGTGGGCAGCAGCAGCGGGTGGGCATTGCCCGGGCGATGATGCAGGAACCGGAGATGATCCTGGCCGATGAGCCGGTGGCCAGCCTCGACCCGGTACTGGCTCATTCGATCATGCAATACCTGGAAGACATCAATCGCACCGACGGCGTCACCGTCCTGTGCAGTCTCCACTTTCTCGATCTCGTGCAGCGGTACGGTCAGAAGGTGATTGCCCTCAACGAGGGCAGACTCGTCTTCGAAGGCCTGCCATCCGAGATCGACGACGCCATGTTCAAGGACATCTATGGCCAGGAGGCCGAGCGCGTTGGCTGATCTCCACGTGATCCCCGACGAAGCCCCCACCGCCCCCCAGCCTCCTCCAGAGGAGGCAAAGATCCGGAGCAAGCCGAGCCGGAGACGAACCCTGTGGATCATCCTCGGGCTGGTCGCCGCCTTCGTGGTCTACGCCTATGGCTTCCAGGTGACCGAGGTGAACCTGGACCAGATCAGCGACGAGACCCGGCAGGGATCGTTGTTCCGTGTCATCAGGGCCCTTGGCCAGCCCGATCTGCTGACCTACGAGGAAGCCGAGACCTCTATCGACCTCGACTACATGACTCCCTGCACGACCGCCGGCTTCGAGCCGGCGCCGGTGGAGGGACCGGCCAGCTTCATCGTCGACCCGCCCTGCGCCGATCCCCGATCGGTGGTCACGGTGACCGGGACCGGCTTCAAGGCCAACGATCAGGTACAAGTGTTCTTCGTGCCACCGAACGGCACCGAGCTCCGACTCGAGAACGTGCGGACCGATGCCGACGGGGGATTCGTGACGGAGGCGAGACTCCCCGCCCGACCCGACACCGAGGCGCAGACGATTCGGGTGAAGAGCCGGCAGAACGTGGGGAGTCTGCTCAGCCCGGTCATGGTCGAGCTCGATGACGGGACGACTGTCCGCTCGCCGCGGTGGTCGGCCAACGCGATCCAGACCCTGGACAAGATCATCGAGACCGTCTTCCTGGCGCTCCTCGCCACGACGATCGGGACCCTGGTTGCGGTGCCACTCTCTTTCTTCGCCGCCCGCAACCTGATGCGCGAAATCCGATTGCCACCGCTACAGCTCGGCCTGG
Source organism: Acidimicrobiia bacterium (assembly GCA_050741995.1). Taxonomy (GTDB): domain Bacteria; phylum Actinomycetota; class Acidimicrobiia; order Spongiisociales; family ZC4RG35; genus JARDZU01. The sequence continues at coordinate 2,855 of JBOGEU010000006.1, forward strand.
CGATCGCCGGCATCCCGCTCGGGGCCGTTGTCGGACTTCTCGCCGCGCGCGGGTCCCGAGGTTTGGTCGAGCTGCTGCCTGACTCGGCTCTGCTCCTGGGCGCGGTGATACTGGGGTTGGGCTGGCTCAGTTTCCGGCTCCTCGTCCTCGCCGTGCCGGCACCAGGCTCGACGTCGAGCCGACAGAGCCGCCTCCTTGCCGCGGTGAGCGCCGCGGTGGCCCTCCTGCTCGCCACACAGGTACTGGTCAGGTTCGCCCAGCTGGCCGGGGCGTGGCTCGAGTCCCGGCTCGGCGCAATCGAGTTCCTTCGAACCCCCAAGACCGAGGATGCCTGGTTGGGCACCTTTGTGGTCACGGGTGGTGACATCCTGGGCGCGCTGTTCGGTCTGCTCACCGCCCTCGCCGGCGCCGCACTGCTCGCATTTCTGGGCAGCCGGCTCGGCTACTCCTTGGGGCGCCGTGCCTCCGACGGGGCTCGAAGCATCATGTCGATACTCGCCGCGATCGTTGCCGGCGCCTTCATCGCCATCGCATTGGGCCAGGCGGTGGCCTGGCTCTACCAAATCACGAACATCCGATACACCGTGGTGATCCCCGCCGAGGCCGGCGGCCTGATCGGAGCCATCATCGCCTGGCGAGGATTGCGGCGAGAACAGGTCCCTATCGGTCTCTGGGTCTATTACCTGGCCCGTACCGTGTTCAACACCCTGCGCTCGATCGAGGCCCTGGTCCTGGCCATCGTCTTCGTCATCTGGGTCGGCCTCGGGCCCTTTGCCGGCGCCCTTGCCCTGGCACTGCACACCATCGCCGCCAACGCCAAGCTCTACTCGGAGCAAGTGGAGAGCATCAACGCCGGCCCGGTGGAGGCGGTGCGCGCCACCGGGGCCACCCGTCTTCAGACCGTGGTGTACGCCGTGGTGCCGCAGATCGTCCCTCCCTACATCTCGTTCACCATGTACCGGTGGGACATCAACGTTCGCATGTCGACCATCATCGGCTTCGTCGGCGGTGGCGGCATCGGATTCCTCCTTCAGCAGAACATCGCCCTCCTCGATTACGAGGCCGCCGCGGCACAGATGCTGGCCATCGCCATCGTCGTCGCCACCATGGACTACGTGAGCTCCCGACTCCGGGAACGTTTCGTATGAGTGACATGTCCCCCTGCCCGATTGGATGCTGAGACGGGCCCGCCCCGAGCGGGAGCGATTGGAACATGAGCTCCTGGCGACGGAGGCCACCAAGTCGGATGAGTCGCGCGGTCGGGCCGAGCCCGAGGAGCCGGATGAGTTTCGCACCGCATTCGAGCGTGACCGGGACCGCATCGTCCACACCAAGGCGTTTCGCCGGCTCAAACACAAGACCCAGGTGTTCCTCAACCCCGACGGTGACCATTTCGTCACCCGCATGACCCACACCATCCAGGTGAACCAGGTGGGCCGGGCCATGGCTCGGGCTCTCGGTCTCAACGAGGACCTGACCGAGGCGATCTGCCTCGGCCACGACGTCGGTCACTCGCCGTTCGGCCACACCGGTGAGGAGGCGCTGTCGCCATTCGCCGAAGGGGGCTGGCTGCATTCGGCGCACGGGGTGCGAACCCTGTCTCTGCTCGAGCCCCAGAATCTCAGTGTCGAGGTCCTCGACGGGATCCGGGCGCACTCCTGGCGGATCGACCCGCCCCCACAGACACCGGAAGGTGGCCTATGCCGGTTCGCCGATCGAATCGCCTACCTGACCCATGACGTGGCGGATGCGCTCCGGGCCAACGTTCTCGAGTACCACCAGATACCGACCCGCGTCCTGACCACCTTCGGAGCAACGTCACGAGAGTGGATCGGCTCGCTGGCGACTGCGGTGATCGAGGCCAGTCACAGATCGGGGCAGGTGGAAATGGATCCCCACCACCAGGAGGTCATGGAGGAACTGAGGGAGTTCATGTTCACCCGGGTCTACCTGACCCCGGAGAGCGAGAGCCAGAAGCTGAAGGCGGTCATGGTCATCCAGGACCTCGTCCGTTGGTTCACCGATCATCCGGTGGAGGTGCCCGACTCGGCAACCACCCCGGACGCCGAGCCACGGCAGCGGGCCATCGACTATGTCGCCGGGATGACCGACCGCTTCGCCCTCCGCACCCACGACCGCCTCTTCCGGCCCAGCCTCCTGGATTGACCACCGGGGCAATACCCCGGCAATTGGGCCCCAAGGTCGGGGTTCGACCCTGAGCCCCCAAACATGGGAAAGGGGCCGCCGTCATTGGTGACGCGGCCCCTTTCTCCGTGGTGGCTGGATAGGTCAGGCTTGCTGGGGACGGCGGATGCGAAGGCCCCACTTGCGCTCGGGCGCCGCCCTTCTCGCTTCGTTCCTCGCCCGACGGGCGTCGTTGATACCTGCCGTCTTACGGATCTCGCGTTCCCGGTCGGCGACCATTGCCTTCAAGTATTCCTGGCTGGGGTACATCTTCATCTCCTTCAGTCGGTGTCGTTGATGACACATCCCGAAGGTATGGCACGACGCCCCGGGGCGAATCGGTGACCCTGCCTAGATGAAGGGCCTGGCTTTGCCTATATCAGCCGGAGACCTGCCTATCGAGAAGACCGGCATCTTGTGCGATGGCAACGGCGGCCGAGCGGCTGTCGGCGACCAGTTTCCCCAGAATGGCGGACACGTGATGATCCACGGTGCGATTGGAGACAAAGAGTCGGTCGGCGATCTCCGAGTTGGTCATGCCCTCGGCAAGATGCCGGAGGACATCCATTTGACGAGGCGTCAGCCCGAAGGGGTTCTCCCTGGTGGCCCGGGTCGGGCCCCGGGGCACACCGGCCACTCCCTCCTCGGTGAGCTGGGAGCGCAGACGGGCCGCCAACGGCGTTGCGCCCAGATCGTCGAAGATCCTGAGCGCCTCGAGTTTCGACTCGGTGTTGCCGTGGGCCAGGGCGACGGCGCGGTCGTAGGGGATGCCGCGTTCCTCCCAGAACGAAGCCGCCTTCTCCCACTCGCCTTCCCCGGCGAGACGGTAAGGCTCGGCCACACCTTGTGGCATCACATCGACTTCCCCGATCAAGTGGAGCCAGAACGCCAGCTCGCCTCCACGCCATGCCGGCTCACGTGCCAGGCACTCATCGAGAACCTCATGGAGACGAGGGAATAGCCCCCGGTCGAGACCGCCCCCGGTCCACACGAATTCTGCGAGTGCGGCGGCTGCGACCCCGGTCCTCTGGATCTCGTCGGCCTGCAGAGCGATCTCCCAGCCCTCCAACAGGTGGGGTTTCGCCTCGGGATGCCCGGTCCGGGTCTGCAGCCGGCCCAGCAAGGTGTCGGCCACCTGCTTCGCCACCGCCAGTTGATCCAAATGGTCGAGGACATGCCGTGCGTTTGCCTCGGCCTCGGCAAATCTGCCACGCATCTCGTCGATGAGCCCTCTGCCTACCATCGTGTAGGCCTCGAACGTCGGCATCTCCCGCTGCATCGCCAGGTCATAGGCTCTCTCTATCCAGAGTTCGGCGGTGTCCAGCTCCCGGAAGTAGAGGGCCGACCAGCCGATGTTCACCGCCGCCCGGATTTGGTCGTGCGACAGGCCGAGTCCGGCGGCCATGGCAAAGCTCTCCTCGAGCTCCTCCATCCCGTCCGGATACCGAATCACCAACTTGACTGCCCCAATGTTGTTGAGGGCGTGGGCCCGCGGCTCGCTGGGCCCCTCCCCTGCCACGGCGAGGGCCTTGTTCCCGTATTCCAGGGTCCGGTCCTCGTCGCTGGCCAACATCGCCAGCTGCGAAAGGGTCGAATAGGCGTACGCCAGGTCATTGCCCCCGACCGGCTCCAGCACCGTCGCTGCCTCGTGCGCCAACTCGACAGCGGAGGCGCGGCGACTGCGCATCCAGGCGATCCGGCTTGCGATCAGCAACGTTCTGCCCAGGCTCGCCGGGTCACCAAGCCGCCGCCGGAAGGCCAGCCCCGACTCGATGAGCTCCTCGGCTCTCTCCGTCTCGTTGAGTACGTACTCTTCGAAGGCCCACAGATCGTAGTGCTCGGCGCACATCTCGGCGTCGAGCCGGTCGAGATACGGCTCCAGGGCGCGGAGGTGAGCCACCGCCTCACTGTGGCTCTCCATGTCAGCGGCTCGGCGTGCCGCCTGGGGCGCCAGCCGGACCAGGGATTCGAAGTCACCACCGACACGGGCGTGATGGGCGGCGCGGGCCACGTCATATCCGAGGGCCTCCACGGCGCGCAACACGGCAAGATTCACTTCCCGCCGCCTCATCTCGGGAAGGTCGGCCTCCACCGAACGGCGGGCCAACTCGTGACGGAACGTGAATGTGCCGTCCCGGATCTCGAGGACGCCGGAGGCCTCGACCTCTGTTGACGCGTCTTGGGCGGAGCCGACGACCTTCTCCACCAGCTCCACCTCGGCCCGGCCCGGGACGACAGAGACCAGATCGACCAATCCACGGGCCGCCGGCGAGAGCCGGGCCACACGCGCCATCACCGCGTCGCGCACCGAGACCGGGACCGATTCCCGGTCCGAGGCGAGAAGCTCGGTGAGAAAGAACGGATTGCCGCCGGAGACGTCCCACAACTCCTCCGAGGATCCAGCTCTCTCCCCGGCCATCTCGGAGACCGCCCCCCGCGAGAGTGGCTCGAGTGCGATGCGTTCCAGCGCCGAGGCGGCAACATCGCCCAGCGCCGCCCGCAGCGGCAGATCACCGGGGACCTCACCATCGCGATAAGTCAGCACCAACAGCCCGTGGGTGCGATCGATCCG
>JBOGEU010000007.1:0-4917 GCA_050741995.1 Acidimicrobiia bacterium
ACGCCGCCCCCATGGTGCACTGCCACCCAGGCGGCGCCGGAGGATACGTTGAGCATGGCATTGAGGATCGGCCAGTCCGCCACCGCATCGGAGCCGTCGGCCATGGCTTCGGTCTCTCGATACGGCGAGGCCACGGAGCCGGAGTCGAGATGGTCGCGGCCGATCACGATCGGCGCCGCGACTTTGCCGGATGCCACCAGATCGTTGAACGCGAGCCCCGCCAGGTGCCGTTCGCCATATGAGAGCCAGCAGATCCGGGCCGGCAACCCCTGGAACCGGATCTTTTCCGAGGCCATTCGCAACCAGCGGTGGAGCGGCTCCTTCTCCGGGAACAGATCGAGGAGTGCTCGATCGGTGGCGGCGATGTCGGCCGGATCCCCGCTGAGGGCCACCCAGCGAAAGGGGCCGGATCCCTCGCTGAACAGTGGTCGAATGTAGGCAGGGACGAAGCCCGGATAGGAGAAGGCATCGCGGTATCCCGCGGTCTCCGCCTCGCCCCGCAGATTGTTTCCGTAGTCGAAGGTCTCCGCCCCGGCCCTTTGCAACCCGACCATGGCTTCGCAATGCGTCGCCATCGATTCTCGTGCGGACTTGATGTAGGTGTCGGGGTCTCCGTCCCGGAGTCGATCCGCCTCATCGACGGTGTACCCGGAAGGGATATATCCGTAGAGGGGGTCGTGTGCCGACGTCTGGTCGGTGACGATGTCCACGTCGAGCCCCATTTCGAGAAGCATCGGGAAGAGGTCGGCGGCATTTCCCAAGAGTCCGATGGAGACCGCCTCCCGGCGTGCCTTCGCCTCGACGGCGCGAGCCACGGCCTGCTCCACGTCCTGATGGCTCTCGTCGAGGTAACCCGTCTCCATGCGTCGCTCGATCCGACGCGGGTCGACCTCGACACAGAGCGCGACTCCGCCGTTCATGGTGATGGCGAGCGGCTGAGCACCGCCCATGCCGCCCAACCCCGCGGTGAGGGTGAGAGTCCCGGCAAGTGTTCCTCCGAACTTCTGCTCGGCGATGGCGGCGAACGTCTGATAGGTGCCTTGGAGGATTCCCTGGGTCCCGATGTAGATCCAGGAGCCGGCGGTCATCTGGCCGTACATCATCAAACCCTTGGCCTCCAGCTCCCAGAAGTGCTCCAAGTTGGCCCACTTTGGGACCAGGAGACTGTTCGCGATCAGGACACGCGGCGCCATCTCGTGGGTCCGGAACACCCCGACCGGCTTCCCGGATTGGACCAGGAGCGTCTCGTCGTTGCCGAGGCGTTCCAGGGTGCGGACGATGGCATGGAGACTCTCCAGATTGCGGGCCGCCTTGCCGCGCCCGCCGTAGACGATCAGGTTCTCCGGATCCTCGGCCACCTCGGGGTCGAGGTTGTTGAGCAGACAGCGCAGAGCCCCTTCCTGGAGCCAGCCGTGGGTGTTCAGCTCCGACCCGTGCGGAGCGTGAAGGGGAAAGTCGAGGTCGATCATCGGATGTCGAGCCTATAGGGAGCGACGGATCCGGGGCGCGCCCTGCCATCGTTGTATATGCCATGCCGACCCGAATCGCGTCCGTGGTGGCGCTTGTCCTGGTCGCTGCCTGCACCTCCGAGACCGCGGCCACCTCCACCATCGAGGCGTCGAGCACAACCACCTCTGCACCCTCGACCACGTCTTCGACGATGCGGGCCACCACCGTCGAGGTGATGCGGCATCAGAGCAAGGCGTCAGTCATCGAGTCTGCGATGAAGCGGCTGTACTTGGCGATGCTCCATTGCACCCGGGCCGCCGATGGGCCGACCCGGCTCGCTGGGCCGCTCGGTTCCCTATTTCCGCAGCAATCCGTCGAGACGACGCGAGGCGATCCGGGCCCCGATCAGACCCATGACCAGCAGGAAGCCGATGTGCCCGGCCAGGGTCCAGTCGAAGATGCCGAACGAGAAGGCCCGCAACATCTCGGTGCCGTGATAGAGCGGCGAGATCTTGGCGATCTGCTGGATTACCGGCGGGTAGACGTCGAGGGGGTAGAACGTTCCCGAGAACAGGAACAGTGGCATGGTGACCAGGGAGACCAGGTCGAAGTCCTGCCATGACCTCATGAAGGTGCAGGCGGCGAGACCCACCGCACCGAAGGCGAATCCGATGAGCACCGCTCCGGGGATGGTGAGCAGGGCCCACCAGTTGCTGGTGAGGCCCATGATCACCATGACGACGAGGAAGGCAACCGAGTAGAGCGCGCCGCGGAACAGGGCCCAGCCGATCTCCCCGATGGCGATGTCCCGGGGGTTCATCGGGGTGGTCAGAATACCCTCGTACACGTTGCCGAATTTGAGCTTGAAGAAAATGTTGAAGGTGGTCTCCAGGACCGAGCCGTTCATCGCCGATGCCGCCATCAATGCCGGGGCCACGAAGGCGGTGTAGTCGACCGGAACTCCGCCCGGGCCGGTGACCTCGGGGACCAGGGCACCGATCCCGATCCCGATCGAGAACAGGTAGAACACCGGCTCGAAGAACCCGGTGAAGATGATCTTCCACAACCTCCGATAGACCAGGTAGTTCCGCTCCCAGATGCGGTGGGCGCGCAACGGGGTCATCCGTCCGATCGGGGTGAGCCGGGTCGGGGCGGAGACACTCATGGCCTGAGCCTCCGTGACAGGAACCTCGAGGAGAGCACGATGCCGATGGCGGTCATCGCACCCAGATAGAGCAGATGCACCCAGATGGGGATGCTGGTCACGACGGAGGCATCCACGTCGGGAAGGGCGATCTTCCGCACCAGCTCCACCCCATGAAAGAGCGGAGTGACGTAGGCCAACCGCTGCAGGAAGTCAGGGAGCTGACTGATCGGGAAGAAAGTCCCCGAGAACAGGAAAAGGGGGATGATCCCGAATCGGAACATCGTGGAGAGACTGGTCTCGTCCTCCCGGGTCACGGTGAAGGCGGTGACCACCGTCTGGAAGGCGAGCCCGGTGAGGACACCCGGGGGCACGGCGAGCAGGGCGGGGCCGATGTCGAGCGCTCCGAAGAGGACCGAGATCACGGCGAACACTCCGAGCATGAAGGTGAGCCTGATCGCACCCCAGTAGAAGCGGCCGAGGACGATGTCGCCCGGGCCGATCGGGGTGGTGATCGCCCCGTGGAAGTCCTTGCGCCATTTGATGCCGGCCATCACCGGGAACGCCCCGTCGCCGGCCCCGTTCTGCATGGCGTTGGCCGCCAGCAACCCGGTGGCCACGAAGGCGAGGTAGGGAATGGCCAGGTCGTTGTCGGTGGTGTCGACCAATGAGCCCAGGCCGACGCCCATCGCGGAGAGGAAGAGGACCGGGTTGACGAAGCTGGAGATGACCGTTCCCCGCCAGGTGCGCCGGTACGCCACCAGCTCGCTCTCCACGATCCGAAAAGGTCGGGTGAGGGTCGACATCAGTCGATCAGGCTGCGCCCGGTCAGCTTGAGGAAGACATCCTCGAGGGTGGATCTCCGCACCATGACCTGCTCGGGATGGATCTCCCGCACCGTGAGGTCGTGCTGGGTGGCCTCGGCGTCGTCGGTGTAGAGGATCACACGATCGGCGAGGACCTCACTGCTGTTGGCAACCCCTTCGAGCCGGAGGGCGATCTCGTCGATATGTCCGTCGGCGAACCGGAGCTCGACCACCTCTTTGGGAGCATGCTGGGCGATGAGCTGGCGTGGCGACCCTTCGGCGACGATCTTCCCCTTGTCCATCACCACGAGCCGGTCGCAGAGCTGCTCGGCCTCGTCCATGTAGTGGGTGGTGATGACGAGCGTCGTTCCCTCCCTCTTCAGACGATAGAGACGATCCCAGAGAAGGTGTCGGGCCTGAGGGTCGAGACCGGTGGTGGGCTCGTCCAGGATCACCAAATCGGGAGCATTGATCAGGGCACGGGCGATGGTGAGCCGTCGCTTCATCCCGCCCGACAACGGCTCCACCTGGGACTTTGCCCGGTCGGAGAGTTGGGCGAACTCGAGCAACTCCTCGGTTCGCTGCCGGATCCGGGCCCGGTCCATGTCGTGATAGCGCCCGTAGACGTAGAGGTTCTCGGCGACAGTCAGCTCCAGGTCGAGGTTGTCCTCCTGGGGGACCACACCGAGCCGCTGACGAATCTGACGACCTTCCGTTGCCGGATCGAGGCCGAAGACGGTCAGCTTCCCCTCGGTGATCGGGCTCACCGTGGTGATCATCTTCATCGTCGAGGTCTTGCCGGCGCCGTTGGGCCCGAGAAACCCGAACGCTTCGCCCTTGGCGATGTCGAAGTCCACGGCGTCCACCGCCAGGAAGTCGCCGAATTTCTTGGTCAGACCCCGGGCTTGGACGAGCGGCTCTGCCATGACAGCTCGACGGTAGTGCCCGGGTGTGACATGTAGGACAGAGTTAGGAGCCGTCTCAGTATCGGTCGTATCGGACAACGGCATCGACCGACTTGCGCCCCCCGAATCGTCGAGGTGAGGCCGACTCGCCTGGGTAGCCCAGCGCTACGGCATACCTGGTCTCGACAGTGTCCGGAGCCTCGAGGAAGCGGCGGGCCTCGGCGTGACGGTGCAGGGTGATAGGGCAGGATGCGACGCCGATGGCCTTGGCGGCGAGCATGATGTTCTGGGCGGCGCGACCGATGTCGAACAGGTTCCCGCCCTCCTCCTTGACCAGGACGATGGTCGCGGCCGAGGCTCGGATTGGATCGGTGAAGTCGCCGTGCTCGGCGAGCCCCTGGAGCCGGTCCCCGGTAACAACGATGAAGGACCAGTCCTGGCGGTTCTTCGAGCTTCCGGTCCATCGTGCCGCCTCGAGGACGGCCGCCAGGTCGTCGTCGGTGAGGGGCTCGCGCTGGAAGTCTCGGATAGCGCGGAGCTTGAGAATGAGGTCGTAGGCAGCGTTCATGGGCGGCGAGATTAGATCAGCGGGGATAGAGGATCATCTGGGTGC
>JBOGEU010000008.1:0-2395 GCA_050741995.1 Acidimicrobiia bacterium
GTTGTAGACCGCGACAGAGAGCTTTTTCTTGGCGTCCTCCTGGCCGACGACGTAATCGTCCAGGTAGGAGTTGATCTCAACTGGCTTCGGCAGCTCGGTGAAGGTGATCTCCTCGGTGGCGGAGAACTCCTCTTCGATGATCTCGTTGCAGAGCTCGATGCACTCGTCGCAGATGTACACGCCGGGCCCGGCTATGAGCTTCTTGACCTGCTTTTGAGACTTTCCGCAGAAGCTGCACTTGAGCAACTCGCCGCCGTCACCGAGTCGTGCCATTTGAGTTTGAGACCTCCTCCTTACTTGGAGGCTACCGCCGCAAGCTCCCGACGGGTGAGAATTCCGTCGATGACCCCGTATTCCTTGGCTGCGTCGGCGAGCATCCAGTAGTCACGTTCGGTGTCCAGTGAGATCTTCTCGAGGTTCTGACCGGTGTGGTCGGCCAAGATCTGGTTCAGCTGCTCGCGCATTTGCACGATCAGCTTGGCCTGGATCTCGATGTCCGAAGCCTGGCCCTGGGCTCCACCGTGAGGTTGGTGGAGCATGACCCTGGCATGGGGCAGCGCGAAGCGCTTCCCGTGGGCGCCACCGGCGAGGATCACGGCCGCCGCCGACGCGGCCATGCCCATGCACACCGTGTTCACGTCGGGCTTGATGTACTGCATCGTGTCGTAGATGGCGAAAAGCGAGGTGATCGAGCCACCGGGCGAGTTGATGTAGAGGAAGATGTCCTTGTCGGGCTCCTCCGACTCGAGGTGGAGGAGTTGAGCCATGATCAGGTTGGCGATCGTGTCGTCGATCGGGGTGCCGAGGAAGATGATGCGGTCTTTGAGCAGACGGCTGTAGATGTCGAAGTAGCGCTCGCCGCGACTGGTCTGCTCGAAGACTGTGGGGACCACGTAGTTCTGGTACTGGCTCTCGGTTGTCATTCTTCTTCCTCCACGACCTCTTCGGCGAGCACCTCACCGGCGGAGACCTCACCCATCGGGATCTCCTCCACCGGCTCGGCCTCGACGATCTCGGCCTCGACCTCGGTCATTTCCAATTTCAACTCGATCGGGTTGCCGTCTTCGTCGACTGGATTTGCTGCCGAGAGGATGACGTCCAGCGCCCTGTTTCTGAGAATATCACCGGCGAGCGCCAATTCCTGACCGCTTTGCCGGAACGACTCGAGGTAGGCGACCGGGTCGCCCGACCTGGCGGCGAGCCCTTGCAGGACCGACGAGACGTCCTCGGGGGTCACCTGAGTCGCGGAATCCTTGGCCACGGCCTCCAGGACCAGCTGGTTGCGAATCGAGAGTCGGGCCTGCTGCTCGAGATCGGCGAGGAAGGCGTCCTGTTCGATCCCTGACGCCTGAAAGTAGTCCTCCAACGTCAACTCGTTTTCCTGCAGACGATGGATGAAGCGGTGGAGATGCTCATCCATCTCCGACCTGACGAGTGCATCGGGCAGCTCTACCTCGACCTGCTCCACCAATGTGCTCAGGGCCCTCTCGCTGAACTGGCGGGACACGGCTCGGAGCTTTGCCTCACCAAGCCGCTCGCGTAGCTCTGTCTTCAACTCGTCGACCGTGTCGAACTCGGTGTTCTCCTCGACCCACTCGTCATCGAGCTCGGGCAGGATCCGCTCCTTGACCTCATTCACCGTCACCTCGAAGGTGACCATCTCGCCCGAGCGCTCCCCGAACCCGTCCGGTAGCGGCGCATCGAACGTGAACGACGAGCCAGGCTCAGCCCCTTCGAGATGCTCGTCGATGCCCTGGATGAACATGTTGGAGCCCACCTCGTAGAGAAGGTCCGAGGCCGACGCGTCCTCGACCGGGGCCCCATCCTTGGTCGCCTTGAGATCCACGGAGACGAAGTCTCCCTTGGCCGCCGGACGGTCGGCTTCCTCCACGGTGGCGAACTGCTCCAGCATCCGCTCGATTTGCCCTTGAAGGTCTTCGTCGGTGACCTCAGGTGAGTCGACCTCGATGTTGCGGTCCTGGTAATTGGGCAACTCGATGGTCGGCCACAGTGTGACCCGGACCTCGACCTCCACCCCACCGTCAACGTCGTTCAGACTCTCCAGCTGCGGCGTCACCGCCGGCTGGATCTCCTCGTCTTTGAGGATGTCGGTCAGAGTCGGTGGCACCAGGTCGTCGATGACCTCACTGCGGAGACGGGCCGGTCCCACCGCCGCCTCGATCACCGGGAGCGGCGCCTTGCCGGGACGAAAGCCCTTGAGCTTCAAGTCATGGGAGAGCTTGCGCGCGGTGGCGGCCCTGCCGGCTGCGATCTGATCGTCGCTCAGTTGGAACGTGACCAGACGCTCGAAGGGACCGGTCTCGGTGACGGTTGTAGGCATTCTCTTCCTGGGTTTGTAGCAGTGTCCAGGTACCAAGTACCCGGTACCTAGTAC
>JBOGEU010000009.1:0-2848 GCA_050741995.1 Acidimicrobiia bacterium
GCCGGACGCATCTCCCAAACGATTCGCCGACTCTCCGCCAGGTTATCTCTCGCTGTTTGGAGCGCTCGCTGGACCTGCCGGGCACCGGTCGTTCCAGACGGCAGCGACGTGGTAGCCGCCTCGAGGAGCATGGCAATACTGGCGAAACTCTGGGTGAGGGTGTCGTGGATGTCCCGTGCCAGCCGCTGCCGTTCGGTGAGTACACCGGCCCGCCGCTCCGCCTCCGCCAGCTCGGCTTGGGTCCTTCGCAGCTCGTCGATGAGCCGTTGGCGCTCCCGGCTTTGACGCACCACGGTGGCGAAGTACCCAACCAGCAGCAGTCCGGCAGCCACAAGGAGGAGCACTGTGAGCACCGTCGACCATTGGATCTCCCCCTGTTCGTTTCGTTCCAACAGCAGCCAGACACCGCCGGTCCCGGTCAGGGCGACTGCGCCCCAAAGCACATTGTGATAGCAGAGAGGCGCGAACACGCCGATCGAAAGGATGAGAAAGTCCGGGTCGACGATCATGAGCCCGGCCCACAGGGCGGCGGCACCGAGGAAATAGGTCCGGTCCGATGGACCCCCACCTGGAAGTCGCCACAGGGTGTGCCAAACCCCGAGCACCACAGCGAGCCCGACGATGAGCCACAGCCGGATGTCGGAGTGCTCCTCCATGGCGAGCGCAATCACAATGGCGTAGACCAGCAGCGCGTAGAAGAGGACGCTCCACAGGATGTTCCATCGGCTCGCCGGCTCGACCGCGCTGGGATGGGGCGTGTGTTCGATCATCGCTGAGGTCTGGGACTCGGCTTCCGCGATTCACCATACCGGAGGTGCCCCCAGGCGCATCCACCGTCCGGTGGGTACCCGTGTCCACCCATCGGTCCGTCAAGACCGGTGAACCTGCCGACGACAGCCGGGCTTTTCTCGCGGACAGTGATCACAACGGACCGATCGGCACCACAGTCCCGTTGGACATGGAAACCCTTCCTACCGCGGCTCTCGTGTCGAACTGTTCGAACCCCAGAGGAGATGTCATGCATACAAACACCACTCGTCACCCTGAGACCGTCATAACACGGATCGGGCCCATCGGCCGAGTTGCCCGCATGGCCGGGGCCGTCATCATGTCTCTGGTCGCTTTCGATTGGCTCGAAGCCGGCATGACCTGGTTTGGCGAGGCCTCCACCGCCGGGAATCCGTCGGTGTGGATAGTGACCGCCCTCGCCGCCTACTACGGCCTCCACCAGCTACCCGACAGCGGATTCGGGCGACCATGGGGCGAAAGGGTCCTTGCCACGACCGGAGGCCTTTTCGTGGTCACCGCCGTCGTCACCCTGCTGCTCAGGAGAGAACTGTGGGCCCATCCCTTCACCACCATCCTCTATGGATTTGACGTCGGCTTCCTCTTCGTCGTGGCCATCTCCTATCTGGTGGCGGTGTTCGTGGGAACACCGGGCTGCGAGGTGGGTGGGCTGGGTGAGCTGATCCGCCGGCTGCGCGGCGTCCCCGATCCCGCCGACCACGAGGCGATGTGGTGCATCGGAGGGATCCACCGCCTCGATCAATGGGAAGAACGCCGTCGAGAGAACACCGGTTGACCAACCGGGGTGGGCCGAATCACCGGGGCCGGCCCACCCCTGGCCAACCGTCTCAGGATTAGATAGACGCGAGAATTCAGGACAAACACTCCGATACCTCATGCGAACCCACGACTTGAACTTTCGGCTCTTGGCCCGAGAAGATTTTCCCCTCCTTGCAACATGGCTGTCACAGCCGCACGTCAGTCGATGGTGGCGACACGATCCCTCAGAGAAGTCCGTCGAGGCGGATTTCGGGCCGGCCGTCGACGGCTCCGACCCCACCGAACTCCTCCTCGTATTTCACGGCGCCAGGCCGATCGGCCTGGTGCAGAGCTATCGGCTCGGCGACTATCCCGAATGGCTGAGTTCATTGCGGGACTTCGCTCCCCACCACGACTCTGTGGGGATCGACTATCTCATCGGTGAGCGCGACGCCATCGGCCACGGAATCGGCTCCGAGATGATCCGCCTCCTCGTCCAGAGGATCTGGAGCAAGCATGCCAAGGCTCCGGCCGTGGTCGTCGCCGTGAGTCGAGACAACGTCGCCTCATGGCGAGCCCTGGAAAAGGCCGGGTTTGAACGCGTCTGGTCAGGCGTCCTCGCTTCCGACGACCCAAGCGATCGCGGCCGAAGCTTCCTGTACGAGAGAGCCCGATCCAAGCGATAACAGGGGGTGGCCCGTCCGGAACTCGTTCAGCTGACCGTGATGATCCGGCAGACGCTCTTCGGAGGGCAGTCGGTCGGGTCGAGGTCGGCGGCACTTGCCCGAAGAGCGCACAGATCTCGACGCAGGCCCCGCAGTTCCCGGATCCTCTCGTCGATCTCTTCGATCGTGTCCAACAGTTCGGTGACGTGCCGGCAGGGAGAGTCTCCCCGGTCCCGGATCTGGAGAACTTGGCTCAACTCGCGGAGGGTGAGGCTGACTGCCTGGCCGCGGCGCATGAACTCGAGCCGTTCGACCACCCCTGGTCGCCGGCCGAGATCGGCACACAGGTGATGGGCGTGATGGCGCTCGGCTGTCGGGTTCTAGGCCGGAGTGGCCGCTCCGAACCAGGTCGCAAGTGCTCGAGGCAACTCTGGGTCCGTGAGGTCTCCTGCCCAGGCGACATGCCCGTCGGGTCGGATCACCACGGCCGGGGGCGCAGCGATCTCGCCAAGGACCGGGAGCTCCCACACGCCATCGTGCCTGGCATCGACCAACCGGACTCGGTCCGCCCACGGAGAAAGGTCGAAACCGTCGGGTTCGCCGAGGTTGAGGAGCACGGGCCGGGCGTCGTGCAGCAG
>JBOGEU010000010.1:0-2049 GCA_050741995.1 Acidimicrobiia bacterium
CGCAAGGCAAGTCGGGCCGAGCAGGCATTGCAGCTGGCTCGGCTACACGGCGATGTCGAGCTGGAGATCCGGGCCCTGGCCCGCTCGGGTATGGCTCTGGCGCTGTCGGGCCGGACCATCGAGGGCATGGCACGGCTCGACGAGGCGATGACCGCAGCTGCCGCCGGCGAGACGGAACAACCCGAAGTGTTCGCCGAGACTTGTTGTGACATGGTGGCCGCCTGTGAGGCGACACTCGACGGGAGAAGGCTCGATCAGTGGGGGCAAGTAGCAGAGCGATTCCTACGACTTCGGCCCCACCCTCCCCTAATTGCCTTCTGCGGTGCCTGCTGTGGTTCGGTCCTCGCCGCCCGAGGCGATCTCGCCGCTGCCGAGCACTGGCTGACTTGGGCGATCGAAAAGCTCGAGAATGGCGGGCACGGAGCGCGGTGTGTCGATCCCAAGGCCAAGCTGGCTGAGATCAGAGTCGGCCAGGGGCGTTTCGAGGAGGCGGAGCGTCTCCTCGACGGGATCGAGGGACGGCCCGAGGCGACCCGAGCCCTGGTCGCCCTCTGTGTCGCCCGCGGCCAGAACGCGGTGGCGTCCTCGACGCTCCATCGTCGACTCGCCAAGGTCGGCGCTGATTCGCCAGCGGCGATCCCGATTCTTGCCTTGCTCGTGCCGATCCAGGTGGACCGAGGTGACCTCAGGGGTGCCCGCGCCTCGACCGACCGAATGGCCAATCTGGCAGCAACTTTCAGCGGTGAGCAGCAACGCGCCGAAGCGGAGGTGGCCCGGGGGCGGCTGGCCCTGGCCACAGGCGATGACGACATGGCCGTCGCCGACTTCGTCACCGCTTCGGAGCGGTACGAGCAGGCCAGGATGCCGATCGAAGCGGCCCGAGCCAGGATCCTCCTTGCCACCGCCCTTTCCCGGACCGACCCGGAGACCGCCCTGGCCGAGGCGAGGCCTGCCGTCAAACGGCTGGACGAGGTGGGATTGGTCGCCGAGGCCGACCGTGGCGACGCCCTGGTCCGGACGCTCGGAGGCCGGGGACGAGTCGGCTCGAAGACCGGCGAGGTGCTGACCAGGAGGGAACACGAGGTGCTAGGTCTGGTAGCCGAAGGTCTCACCAATGCCGGAATCGCAGAACGCCTCTTCATCTCGGAGAAGACGGCGGGCAATCACGTGAGCAATGTGCTCACCAAGCTGAACCTGAGAACTAGGACCGAGGCCGCGGCTTATGCCCATCGCTTCGGCTCCACGTGGAGACCCTCCCCTTCCACCTCCTCGGCCAATTCCAGGCCGACGACATCCGAATAGAACGTATTGGCCTACCAGATCGGAACCGGGACATTCGCCTGGATGGGGAAGGCTCCGAGCACTCAGACCCCCTGCTCGGTCGAGACGGGCAGCATTTCCAGTTGGGTCAGCATCCCGTAGATATCCGGAGCCGACCAGAGCTCTGCGATCAGGCCGTTTTCCACCCGGGCGATGTCTATCTCCTGCACGTCTATCTTCCGTCCGGTGGCCGGGGCGCCGAAGAACTCCCCGTCGTTGGTCGCAGCTACCTGGAGCCTCACCGCGATCGTATCGCCTTCGGCGATCAGGTCTTCGATAGAAATCGACGCGTCGGGGAACGCACCGAGCCAGTACCGCGCTTCTTCGGCGAGCCCGTCACGTCCCTGGCTCGTCGAATTGTGTTGGACGAGATCCTCCGCGACCAGAGATTTCATTTCCTCGATATCGTGACGGCTGAAGGCTTCGAAAAAGCGCCGAACCACTTCCTTGTTCACCTGCTGCATGTTCTCCTCCTTGGAGCTTGGGATAACCGCGAAGATGCCATGTGGCGCGGCGAGAAGCATGGGGAGGATTCCCTGTTTTCCCTGGCGCTGCCGCGCCTTCGTAACGATCCCGGAGCGCCGTTCTGCGAGACTCTGCCCGAGTACCGCAGCTCTGCGCACGTGACCCAAGAAACCAGGACAACCGATACCGCAATCATCGCCCACAGGACTGCCCGAGGCCTGTGGTGGGCTTCACTCGCCATAGCCGTGGCCGGATTGGCCATTT
>JBOGEU010000011.1:0-4932 GCA_050741995.1 Acidimicrobiia bacterium
GGCGCACCCGGTGCGGTGCGTCGAGGACGAGGACGCAGCCAGGGGCGTCGAGGGCCGGCGGGACACGTGCGAGACTTGGGAGTCGGTGCACTAGCCCCGGAACCGCTGCGGGGCTCAAGGCGTCAAAAGCGACATGAGAAAAGCACTCCTCCTCAACGCCATCCTGGCCCTCACCGTTGCGGCCTGCGCCGAGCCCTCGGAACAGGCGGCATCCGATCCGACCGAGAGTGCCTGGGTGCTGCAGTCCGGCACTCTCAACGGAGACGCAGTGCCCATCGTCGAGGGCCATCCGATCACGCTGGTCTTCGACGAGGAAGGGGCGGGCGGCACCTCGGCGTGCAACTCGTACTTCGGCGGCTACAGCATCTCCAGCGGAGCGATCAGCTTCTCCGATCTGGGGCAGACCATGATGGCCTGCGTAGAGGACGAGGTGATGGAGTCGGAGGCGAAGTACCTCGAAGCGCTGGCCCTCGTCGAGACGTTCGATGCCGGCGACGCCACGCTGACGCTCACCGGAGAAGGCGTCGAGCTGGTGTTCGCAGTCGACGAGAGCGCGCAGTCTTGATTCGACGCTCCCTGGTCTTCCTGGTCGCCGTGGCTCTGGCCGCCTGCGCCGATCCGGGTCAGCCGGCCGCCGATCCAACTGCACTTGCCTGGGAGTTGGAGTCAGGCACCCTCGACTCCGCGCCGATTCCGATCGTGGATGGCCACCCGATCACCTTGTCCTTCACGGATGACAGCGTGGGAGGCACCGCGGCCTGCAACGGCTACGGCGGTTCCTATTCGATCTCCGGGGATGAGATCGTCTTCTCGGGGATGGGGGCGACGGAGATGGCGTGCTCTCCGGCCGATGTCATGACCTCGGAGCTGCTGTACCTCCAGGCGGTGGTCAGGGTCGAGGAGCTCTCGATGAAAGCGGAGACACTGACCCTGACCGGTGAGGGCGTCGAGCTCGTCTTCTCCGCTTTGCCGCCGGTGCCGACGGCGGAATTGAACGGGACGGTATGGGTGCTCGAGGGTCTGGTCCAAGGTGACTCGGTGTCGAGCGTCGGCGGTGACCGGGCCACTCTCGAATTGTTCACTGATGGCTCCATGCTGGGATCGACCGGATGCCGAACCCTGACCGGCCGCTATGTCGTCACCGGGGCGGAGGTCGTTCTCAACGAGCTCTCGGCTGAGGGTGAATGCCCGGCCGAGCTCCAGCAACAGGACGATCTCGTTGTGACCGTCTTGGGTGATGGATTCCGGGTGGCCGTCGTGGGTGACACCCTCACCCTGAGCTCGGTTGGAAGCGAAGGGCTTGTCTACAAGGCGGACACCTGACCCACCCGGTTGTTTCACACCGGAAACTGGCCCATCTTCGGTTTGTCGGCAGAATGAACACATGGCTAAGACATGCGGATGTCTCGCGATTGGCCATCTCGCCACCGGGTATGCAATGGTTAGGTTTTCGACTGTGACGCGAGGGAGACGCACACATTGACTCACTTGCACGACTTCTCGGCCACCGACGGCTCAGACCGTGACCTGCTCGGGGGCAAGGGCGCCGGCCTGGCCCGGATGACCAGCCTCGGTCTCCCGGTCCCTCCGGGATTCACCATCACCACCGATGTCTGTCGGGAGGCAATGGCAACCGGGAATGTCCCTCCAGATCTGTGGCCCGAGGTCGACGCCGCGGTGGCCAGGCTCGAAGAGCAAACCGGCCGGGTCTTCGGATCGGGCCCGATCCCGATCCTGCTCTCGGTGCGGTCGGGCGCCAAATTCTCGATGCCGGGGATGATGGACACGGTCCTCAACCTGGGGATCAACGACGACGTGGTGAAGGCCCTGATCGAATGGTCGGGTGATGCCCATTTCGGTTGGGATGCTTATCGCCGGTTCCTCCAGATGTACGGCGACGTCGTGCTCGGCGTCGGTGACCACCTGTTCCAGGAGGTACTGACCGGGCTGAGAGAGGCGCAAGGGATCAAGGACGACTCGCGGTTGGCGAGCGAGGATCTCGAAGCGGCGGCACGCAGATTCCGCTCGATCATCGAACGGGAACGGCCCGGTCGGCTCCCGGACGATCCGATGCAACAGCTGCGCGGTGCGATCACGGCCGTCTTCGAGTCGTGGAACACCAAGCGGGCGATCGAGTACCGCCGCATCCACAACATCCCCGACGATCTGGGAACGGCGGCCAACGTCCAGATGATGGTGTTCGGCGATCTCGGCGACGACTCGGGGACCGGGGTCTGTTTCACCAGGGATCC
The DNA here is from genome assembly GCA_050741995.1 of Acidimicrobiia bacterium. Lineage (GTDB taxonomy): Bacteria > Actinomycetota > Acidimicrobiia > Spongiisociales > ZC4RG35 > JARDZU01. The sequence continues at coordinate 2,253 of JBOGEU010000011.1, forward strand.
CTCCACCGGGGCCAGGGAGCTGTACGGGGACTATCTGCCGCGGGCACAAGGCGAGGACGTCGTTGCCGGGATCCGGAACACGCTCACCCTCGACGAGCTCGCCGGACTGCACCCCGAGTGCCACCGGCAGCTGGTCGAGATCATGGAAGGCCTCGAGACTCACTACCGGGACATGTGCGACATCGAGTTCACCATCGAGCGAGACGTCCTTTACATACTCCAGACCCGGGCCGGGAAGCGGACCGCGGCGGCAGCGGTGAAGATGGCCGTGGCGATGGTCGAGGAAGGCCTCATCGATCGTAAGACGGCGGTCACCAGGGCGGAGCCGGCGTCACTCGAACAGCTGCATCGCCCCCGGATCGCCGACCATGTCAAGACCGCCTCGGCGCTGGCCGGAGGGGTTGCCGCCTCCCCGGGGGCGGCGACCGGCAAAGTCGTCTTCTCTTCCAACGAAGCCGTGGAGGAGGCCCGAGAGGGGGTGGACGTGATCCTGGTCCGACCGGAGACCACCCCGGACGACATCCATGGAATGGGGGCCGCGGTCGGGATCCTCACCAGCCAGGGCGGGAAGACTTCTCATGCCGCGGTAGTGGCCCGAGGCATGGGAAAACCAGCTGTCACCGGCGCATCCGACCTGTTGGTCGACGCCACGGCCGGGATCGCCTCCACCGGCGCCCATGACATTCGGCGCGGTGATGTCATCACCATCGACGGGACGACAGGGACGGTGTACCTGGGCGAGGTCGATGTCGTCGCCCCGGAGGTGCCTCCCGAGCTCGACGAGCTCCTCCGCTGGGCGGACGAGATTCGCAAGCTGGGGGTACGCGCCAACGCCGACACTGCCGAGGACGCCGCGGTGGCGAGAGACCTGGGGGCGGAGGGAATAGGGCTGGCGCGAACCGAGCACATGTTCATGGGCCCCCGACTCGCCATCGTGCAGAGAGTCATCCTGTCCACGGAGCCCGGGGAGCAGGAGAAGGCACTCGAGGAGCTCGAGCAGCAGCAGATAGGGGACTTCGAGACCCTCCTCGAGGCGATGGATGGGCTACCCGTCGTCATCAGGCTCCTCGACCCCCCTCTCCATGAGTTTCTCCCCTCGCGTCTCGAGTTGGAGCAGGAGATGTTGCGTCGGGTCCGTGCCGGCAGGCCGATCCACGATCTCCAGGCCATGTCCGACCAGGTAGCGCACTGGGAGGAAGACAACCCGATGCTCGGATTGCGCGGGGTGAGGCTCGGCCTCATGCTCAAGGAGCTCTATCGGATGCAGGCCCGGGCTGCGACCACCGCTCTGACCCGCCGTCTGCAAGCCGGCGGCGATCCTCATCTCGAGATCATGATCCCCCTGGTGGCCACGGCCGAAGAACTGATCCGCATGCGGGAGATGATCGAAGCGGAGATCGTCACCGCCACTGCGGGCTCGGGCGTAGACCTCCACATCCCGATCGGGACCATGATCGAGCTGCCGAGGGCCGCCCTCACCGCGGCCGATATCGCCAAAGTCGCCGACTTCTTCTCCTTCGGCACCAACGACCTCACCCAGATGACCTACGGGCTGAGCCGTGACGACGCCGAGGGAAGGTTCCTCAGGGACTACCTGGAACAGGGAATTCTCTCCTCCGACCCGTTCCAGACCATCGACCAATCCGGCGTCGGTCGTTTGATCCGGCTCGCGACCAGGGAGGGCCGTGAGGCCAACGGAGACCTGGTGGTGGGAGTGTGCGGCGAGCACGGCGGCGATCCCGAGTCGATCGCCTTCGTCCACGGTCTGGGTCTCGACTATGTGTCCTGCAGCACCCCACGCGTCGAGGGAGCCCGTCTCGCTGCGGCCCAGGCCGCTCTGGGAGACGAATCAGCGAACGGCGTCGACTAGAGCCGCCACGCCCTCGCCGGTGAGGGCGGTGGTGACCATGATCGGCGTATCGGAGTCACCCACGCTCTCGAGAAGGGCACGATGCACGATGTCGACCCCGGGGCGATCGCCCTTGTTGATGACGAAGACGTCGGTGACCTCGACGATTCCCGCCTTGTTCGCCTGGATCTGGTCACCCCAGCCCGGGCCGAGGACCAGGACGACGACATCGACGAGATCCATGACCTCGATCTCGGACTGCCCCACGCCGACCGTCTCCACGATGACCATGTCGAACCCTGCCCGGGCGAGGACCGATATGGTGGGTGCCGCCGCGGCGGCCAGGCCACCGAGATGGCCTCTCGAGGCCATCGAACGCACATAGACCCCGGGGTCGTCGACGTGGTCCTGCATCCGGATCCGGTCGCCGAGCAGCGCTCCCCCTGTGATCGGGCTCGACGGGTCGACCGCCAGTACCGCCACTTCGTCACCACGGGCGCGTAACTCGGTGACCATGGCGTTGACCAGGGTCGATTTCCCGGCACCGGGCGGCCCGGTGATGCCCACCCTGCGTGCGACACGGTCGGATTCCATGATCTCGACGATTATTGGCTCCGCGGCGGGATCACCGGCCTCGATGGCGGTGATCAATCGGGCCAAAACCCGCCGATCGCGACCCAACACGCGCTCACCAGGGGAGTCGATCACGGGTGACAGGTTAAGGAGGCGAGCCGCAGCCCGACGGTCAGAAGACGGGAAGCTCGACGCCGTTGTGGACGTAGGGATCGTCGATGGCGGGGGAATCGGCACCGGCGTTGACCTCTTCGACAC
>JBOGEU010000012.1:0-3165 GCA_050741995.1 Acidimicrobiia bacterium
CTCGTCCTCCACGAACGATCGGGTGCGCTTTCGTCCTGCGTCCTTGCCAGCGACCCCGATGCCTCGGCGACACCGCGGCATTATTTCACCGACAGACCACTAGTTCGACGTTTTACGTTTAGGCCCCTCGGTTCATAGAATCCGCTCCATCACGCACGCTTGCTGACCCTCACTGGTCGGGCGCGTCCCGAAAGAGGGTCACTCGCGGAATCGAGTGGGCCTTGCCGGCAAGCGGAGGAACAAAACCAGAAAGGAGCAGTTGTGGCAGCAGTCACAATGAAGCAACTATTGGAGGCTGGCGTCCATTTCGGGCACCAGACCCGCCGTTGGAACCCGAAGATGCGGCCGTTCATCTATGGCGAGCGCAACGGGATCCATATCATCGACTTGCGTCAAACCGTGGAGCAGGTCGCCGACGCCGCCAACTACATCAGGGACCTGGTCTCCGGAGGGGGGACCGTCCTCTTCGTCGGGACCAAGAAGCAGGCGCAGGCCGCAGTGGCCGAGAATGCCACCCGGGCCGGGATGCCCTATGTCAACTACCGCTGGTTGGGCGGGATGCTGACCAACTTCCAGACGATCCAAAAGCGGATCTTCTACATGCGCGAGCTGCGGAGGCTCGAGGCCAGCGGCGAGATCAACGCCCTGCCCAAGAAGGAGCGTCTCAAGCTCCGGCGTGAGTTGGGCAAGCTCGAGCAGAACCTGGGAGGTGTTGTCGACCTCCAGAAGACACCCGATGCGGTGTTCATCGTCGACGTCAACACCGAGACGACGGCAGTCACGGAGGCGTCTCGCCTCGGTCTGCCCGTTATCGCCCTGGTGGACTCCAACAGCGACCCGGACCGGGTCGACTACGTCATAGCGGGCAACGACGACGCCATCCGCGCCGCCGACCTGATCTCGGGGGCAATCGCCGACGCCGCGATCGAGGGCCGCAATCTCGGAGCCAACAAGGCGGCCAAGGGCGATGTCGGCGAGCCCAAGGAGGAGAAGCCCAGTCCGGCCGGCGAGATCACCTTCGAGCCGGAAGCCGCGACGCCCGCGGAGCCGGAGGTCGAGGCGCCGGGGGAGAACGGGGCCGAGGGCGCCGAGGGAACGACCAATGGCTGAGATCGGCGTCAAGGAGATCCAGAGGCTTCGCCAGGATGCGGGCGTGGGGATGATGGATGCCAAGCGCGCCCTGACCGATGCCGACGGTGACTTCGAGAAGGCGTTCGAGCTGCTCAGGGAACGGGGCCAGGCCAAGATGGCCAAGCGCGCCGATCGCGAGGCCAACCAGGGCGCGATCGGCAGCTACATCCACATCCAGAACGATCGGCCCGTGCTCGGCGTCCTCGTCGAGCTGGCATGCGAGACCGACTTCGTCGCCAAGAGCGAGGAGTTCAAGCAGGTCGCCAACGACATCGCCCTCCACGTGAGCTGGGGCCGCCCCGAGTGGGTGATCCGGGACCAGGTAGACGAAGACGTGCTGGCCAAGGAGCGGGACCTGATCGCCCGCCAGGCGAAGGCGGAGGGCAAGCCCCCCAACGTGATCGACAAGATCGTCGAGGGAAAGCTCGAGGCGTTCTACGCCGAGAACGTCTTATGCGACCAGAAGTTCGTGAACGCGGAGAGATTCGACGGCACGGTCGGCGACATGGTGGCTCAACTCGCATCGAAGATGGGTGAGAACATCTCGGTGCGTAGGGTCGCTCGCGTCGCGGTGGGCGAGTAGGAGGCAAATTGTCCGAAGCCCCGATGAGAAGGGTGGTGCTCAAGCTCTCCGGCGAGGCCTTCGCCGATCCCGAGGTCGGCTACGGCATCGACCCCCTGACCGTGGTTCGGGTCGCCGAGGAGATCGCCGAGGCGCACACCGCCGGTGTCGAGATCGCAATCGTCGTCGGTGGCGGGAACATCTTTCGGGGTGTGTCCTCGGCCGCCAAGGGAATGGATCCGGCTTCGGCGGATTACATGGGGATGCTGGCCACCGTCATCAACGCCCTGGCGCTCCGCGACGCCCTGGAGAAGGCGGGAGTGGTCACCCGGGTCCAGAGCGCGATCACCATGCAGGAGTTGGCAGAGCCCTACATTCGCCTCCGTGCCATCCGGCACCTCGAGAAGCGGCGGGTTGTGATCTTCGCCGCCGGGACGGGCAATCCGTTCTTCACCACCGACACAACGGCCGCACTGCGCGCCGTCGAGGTCGGCGCCGACGCCCTGCTCAAGGCGAGCAAGGTCGACGGGATCTACGACTCCGATCCGAAGACGAACAGCGACGCGACCCGGATCGAGGAGCTCTCCTACATGGATTTCATATCTCGGGAACTCAGGGTCATGGACACCACGGCAGTTACCATGTGCAAGGAGCACGGGGTGCCGATTGTCGTGTTCGACATGATCACGCCTGGCAACATCGTCAAGGCGGTGAGCGGCGAGAAGATCGGCACCGTGATCCACTGACGAGGAGTGAACAGTGATCAGCGACCTCTTGATCGAGGCTGAGCACAAGATGGAGCTGGCTATCGAGTATGCGGTCGCGGAGTTCTCCACGGTTCGCACCGGGCGGGCAAACCCCCAACTCCTGCAACGGATCACCGTCGATTACTACGGATCGCCAACCCCGCTCCAGCAATTGGCCTCGATCTCGGTGCCCGAGCCCCGTATGCTCGTGGTGCAGCCATTCGACAAGACGACGGTGAGCGACATCGAGAAGGCGCTGCAAACCTCCGAGCTGGGTTTGAACCCGTCGAACGACGGGAACGTCATCCGCATCGCATTCCCCCCATTGACCGAGGAGCGCCGGAGGGACCTGATCAAATTGGTCAGGAACATGGCCGAGGAGGCCCGGGTCGCGGTGCGAAACATTCGCCGCCACTCGAAGACAGACATGGAAGCCCTCCACGGTGAGATCTCCGACGACGACATACGTCGTGGCGAGGATGAGCTGCAAAAGCTGACCGACCGGTATGTCGAGAGGGTGGATCGGATGCTCGAGCACAAAGAAGAAGAGCTCCTGGAGGTCTGACTTGGACGAGCAAACACCGGGTCAAGGGAAGACACCGAGAGGCGAGGGCCCTGAGGAGAACGTCACCGAGGAAGCCGAGGTGTTCACTCTCCCCACCCTTCCCGGGGTGGGCGACGAGCCGGGCCCCGAGGACCCCGTACCGGAGGAGGACGGCCCGAAGG
>JBOGEU010000013.1:0-1816 GCA_050741995.1 Acidimicrobiia bacterium
TTGTTGACGAGAGCCGGCGAGCTCGCCGGCCAGCTGGCTCAGCTGGTGCCCGATGCCCTGGTGACCACGCGTCGTCTCATAAGGCAGGCCTCCGGAGGGCCACTCGAGGCCGCATTGCCGGCGGAGCAGGCCGAGCAGGGCCGTCTCGGCAAGACACCCGAGCACCGGGAGGGTGTCATGGCCTTCATCGAGAAACGCAAACCGAACTTCAGGACATGACTCCGGGCGCTGCTCGGCCGGCCACCGCCAACGGCGAGACGAGACGGATCCAGTCCGCGAACGCCGTTACCACCTCTTGAAGTCTGCCGAGGGTCTCCTGATCGGCGAGCTCACCGCCGGCGTCGAGGAGCGCCTCCACCCGGGCAACGAAAAGCGTGGGATGTGGCAGCACCAGAGCCTGAGCGGAGAGCAGCATCTGACGGAGGAGAGTCTGCGCGATCCGGGTGCCCCACTGACCGGTCGAAGCCCCGATCACCGCAACGGGGCGTCCCGTCAATCCCTGTTCAGGGTCGCCCCGCGACAGCCAATCGACCATGTTCTTGACCACACCTGGAACCGACTGGTTGTACTCCGGGGTGGCGATGAGCAACCCGTCGGCCCGTTCCAGTGCTCGTCTCAGCTCGATGACCCCGGGCGGGTCGCCATCGACCCCTTCCAGGTCCTGGTTGAACACCGGGATCGCCTCCAACCCTTCGAACACGCCGATCGTGACCCCTTCAGGAGCCAGCTTCGAAGTCGCCCGGAGCAAGGCCTTGTTGTGAGAGTCCCGGCGCAGACTCCCGGCAACGGCCAGGATGCTCAAGGGGCGGGTCGATTCGCCGACGGCGTCGGGTGGCGTCTCCAACCTCGTCATCCGGCTCAGGCCCGGCTCTCGACGCCCTCGACCGCCGCAAGCCTCGAGGTGCGGGCTCGCCGCCGGTCCGGCTTCGCCTCCTGCACTGAGAGCCTGGCGATGAAGTACTGGGACAGGGCGCCAATCGAAACCGCATAGACCACGGTGCCAATGCCGACCGGCCCCCCGAGGGCCCAGCCGGCGGTCAGCACCGTGATCTCGATGCCGGTGCGCACCGAGCGGATCGACCATCCGGTGCGTGCGGAGAGTCCGGTCATGAGCCCGTCCCGGGGCCCCGGGCCCAGACCCGCACCGATGTAGAGACCGGTGGCAATCCCGTTGGCGACGATACCGATGACGAGCACGGCCAGGCGCCCCATGATGTTCCTCGGAGTGGCAAGGACGCCGAGGACGGCATCGGCCGCGAAACCCACCACGAGAGCGTTCGCCACCGTTCCGAATCCGGGACGGAGGCGCAAGCCCACCCAGAGAAGCAGCACGGCAACGCTCACGCCATTGACGACCCAGCCGAATGTGACGCCGGTTCGCAGTGACAGCCCTTGATGCAGGACGTCCCAGGAATCGACTCCGAGACCGGCGGTCAACATGAGGGCGATGCTGGTCCCATAGAGGACCAGGCCGAGGCCAAGACGCACCAAACGGTGCACCACCAGGGGATCGATCGCAGTCTTCATCCGGCCAACCTTTAATTGACGCATCATATAAATCATTACATGACACGTCAACTTCTGGTGGCTAGCCTCTATTCCCATGACTTCGCAATGGCTCGACCCCGGCGAGGAACGGGCATGGCGGGCATACCGACGGATGTTCACTCTTCTCGAGGCCCGACTCGCCAGGGAGCTCGTCGACGAGACCGGGCTCTCCATGGCCGACTACACGGTGCTCTCGAATCTGGTCGAAGTCGAGGGGCGACGGTGGCGGATCACGGCGCTGGCCGAGTACATGCAATGGTCCCAGAGT
>JBOGEU010000014.1:0-7868 GCA_050741995.1 Acidimicrobiia bacterium
GGTCATGCTGCACCAGCCACATGGTGGGGCCCAGGGCCAGGCCTCCGACATCGAGATCCAGGCGAAGCTCATCGTGCAGATGCGGGAGCAGCTCAACCAGATCCTCGCCGAGCACACCGGTCAGGAGTATGACAAGATCGCCCTCGACACGGAACGGGACTATTGGATGCTTGCCGACGCGGCCAAGGAATACGGGGTCATCGACGGAATTCTCACCCGTCGGGAGCTTGCGGCGGTAGCCTCCAAGTAAGGAGGAGGTCCAAAACTCGATGGCACGACTCGGTGACGGCGGCGAACTGCTCAAGTGCAGCTTCTGCGGGAAGTCCCAAAAGCAGGTCAAGAAGCTGATAGCCGGCCCCGGCGTATACATCTGCGACGAGTGCATCGACCTCTGTAACGAGATCATCGAAGAGGAGTTCTCAGCCACCGAGGAGATCACCTTCACCGAGCTGCCGAAGCCGGTTGAGATCAACTCCTACCTGGACGATTACGTCGTCGGCCAGGAGGACGCCAAGAAGAAGCTCTCTGTCGCGGTCTACAACCACTACAAGCGGATCCGGGGCGTCGAGGTGCAGCGTGACGTCGAGCTCCAGAAGTCGAACATACTTCTCATCGGGCCTACCGGCTCGGGCAAGACGCTCCTCGCCCAAACCCTGGCCCGCCAGCTCAACGTCCCGTTTGCCATCGCCGACGCCACCAGCCTCACCGAGGCCGGCTACGTCGGTGAGGACGTGGAGAACATCTTGCTCAAACTGCTCCAGGCCGCCGACTACGACGTCAGCCGAGCGCAGCAGGGGATCATCTACATCGACGAGATCGACAAGGTCTCGCGCAAGGCGGAGAACCCTTCGATCACCCGGGACGTCTCCGGAGAGGGTGTCCAACAAGCTTTGCTCAAGATCCTGGAGGGCACGGTCGCATCCGTTCCCCCCCAGGGCGGCCGCAAGCACCCGCACCAGGAATTCATCCAGCTCGACACCACCAACATCCTCTTCATCTGCGCCGGGGCCTTCGGGGGCCTCGAGGACATCATCGCCAACCGGGTCGGGCGTCGCGGTGTCGGCTTCGGCGCCGAGGTTCGGGGCAAGGCCGACGGCAGGCCTTTCGAGCTGCTCAATCAGGTGATGCCGGAGGACCTGATGAAGTACGGGCTGATCCCTGAGTTCATCGGTCGCCTGCCGGTGATGGCAACCGTCGAGGACCTCGACATGGATGCCCTGATCAAGATCCTGACCGAGCCCAAGAACGCTCTGACCAAGCAGTACGCCCGGATGTTCGAGATGGACGACGTCGAGCTGGTGTTCACTCCCGATTCTCTCGACGAGATCGCCGCTCAGGCGATCAAGCGGGGAACTGGTGCCCGCGGGTTGAGAGCCATCCTCGAAGAGGTCCTGCTCAACACGATGTACGACCTGCCCTCTCGAACCGATGTCGAACGCGTGCTGATCGACCGTGACGTGGTGGCGGACAAGGTCAACCCCACGCTGGTCCCGGCGCGCGAGGTCGACGGGCCCGCGGAGAGATCGGCCTAGTCCATCCGGACCCGGGTCGGGGAGACGAGCCACCGTCTCCGAAAGTAGTCGCGAAAACCAAACTACATATTTGTGTTTCTTTCCACCAAGAATCGGCCCCCTTTGGTTACTGTGCCAGAGGGCCATCCAACGATGGGCCCACAACGGGAAATATGGGAGGCAGAGATCCCCGGCCTGTAATCGGTCACCTGGGTCGCGGGATAGCCAGTGGTGAGACCGGCCTGTCCCCATGGCTATGAAGGGATGGGAACATATGAAGGGGCTCAAGGCGACTGGTGTCGTCGCGGGGGTCGCCGGGCTGTTCGGTGCCCGACGCACGGATGAAACGGGGAAGCTTCGGAAGAGACGCGTGGAACGTGTCCTCGCCATGACCACCGCCACCGCGCTGGTGCTGTCCCTGATGATCGTCATCGCGTCGCCGGCATTGGCGCATCATCCGATACTCGAGGTCTCGGCCGTTTGTGACACGTCCGGCAACAAGGTGGTGACTTGGACCGTGTCCAATGGGGACTGGGAGGGAAGGATCATGACCGTGAGTCAGGTCCAGTACACCGATGGCGGTTTGTCGACCATCGTGGCCGGTCTCAGTCTTCCTGCCAACGGGTCGGTGTCGGAATCGATCACATATGCCTTGTCCGACGTCGGGACCAAGACCCTGACCGTCACCGCCGGATGGTCGAACGGTGGGCCACAGGATGTCTCGGCCGACCTGTCGATCAAGTTGAAGCATCTCGACTGCGATGAGTCGAGCACGTCGACGACCAAGCCGGATCATGACACGACTACCACAGAGCATCAAACCACCACGACCGAGGCGGATGAGACCTCGACCACGGTCAACGAGGAGACCAGCACCACCGTCGAGGTGACCACCACGGCCGCCCCCACCACGACCGTGACACCAGACAGTCAGCCCAACATCGAGCCCGAGGTGGACGACGAGGTCCAGGGCACGGTGATCACCAATACGACGGTTGGGGACGAGGTCGAGGCTGTGGAGGTTCTTCCCTTCACCGGCTCGAACGACGTGGCCCTGATCACACTGGCGGCGAGCGCAATTGCCCTCGGAGCCCTCCTGGTGTTGAGCGTCAGACGAGAAGAGGGCTGAGCCCCCGCCGGGTCGCCCATCCCGTGAGCGAAGGGGCCTCGAGAGGCAATCTCGGGGCCCCCTTTGCGCCATCGCGAAGTGACTAGCCCCGATGGGTGGATGTGTCTCCAGAGCCTTTCGGCCCGTTGACTCCCATCACCCCCCAATGCAGTATGTGGTTGCTGGACCACTCTGAGTGGTCGGCAATTGTAGGGAAAATGGGAGGCGTCGAAACCTGACCCGCAAAGCGGTCACCTGGGTCTGGTAGAGCCAGTGGTGAGACCGGCCTGTCCCGCAACGGAGGGATAGGGGACTTCATGTGGAGGGAGACGACCGAGGTCGTCTGGGGCGAGGGAACTCCAACGCGTCATTGGCGCGTTGCGTGCGTTGGGGGTGGGGCATGAACGTGGCCCAAATCGCCCATCGCCGTTGGTTCGAGCGATTCCTGGCGATCCTTTCGGCATTCGCAATGTTCACGTCGTTGATGGTGATGTTCGCTCCGGCGGCGCTGGCCCACCATCCCGAGATCAGCGCCGGCCAGATCTGCGCCGACGGTGTGCCGCGGATCACGTACGAGTCGGTCAGTTGGAAGACCGATGGGACCTCGGGGTCGGGGCACCCTGACATCCGGATCGAGGTGAGGGTCAACGGCAGCGGCAGCTGGATCGAGGTGGGGAACGGGGTCTACAACGCCGCGAACGACTTCCGCTTCAGCGGTTCGTTCGACGCCACTCCCTACTTCGGGGACAGCATCGAGCTGCGGGCCCGGACGGTCGGCGCCTGGGACAACGGAACCGCCGGGGGGCAGACCACCGCCACCAGTGCATTTGTGGTCGACCTGATCTGCACCCGGAGCGTCACTGTCACCGCCAACCCACAGGTGTGTGCGGTCGACCAGCAGGGCGTGGCCCAGGGAGCAGTCACCTTCGACATCGCTCCGGCGTCGGGGGCGACGGTCCAGGTGTACACCAACGCCAGCTTCACCGACCCGGTGGGTGGCGGCCTCGGTGACGACGTTGCTCTGAGCCTGTCGCCGGGCACCTATTACTGGCAAGCGACCGCGGCGCGCGGATACACGGTGGGCAATCCCGACTCGGGCCAATTCACCATCGCACCGTGCACCGCGTCGGCCGTCGTCGTCGCCGGCGCCTGTGCGATCAACGCCAATGGGGCCCCTGTGGGCATGGTCCAGGTCACGATCGACCCCGACTCGGGGGCAACCGTGGCGGTGACCGGAACGGGCGGCCCCTACAACTTCTCGGGGGTCGGGGGCTCGGTGGAGTTGGCTCCCGGCTCGTACAGCTGGCAGGCCACGGCCGGCCCCGGGTTCACCCTGGGTGGGCAGGCCTCGGGCACCTTCGACATCGATCCTTGTGAAGGGGAGGTCAGCGTCAGCTCCGGAGTCTGCACGGTCGGCAACGGCCCGCTGGGGACGGTGGAGGTCGGCATCGACCCGGACTCGTCGGCGATCGTCTCCGTCTACTCGGACTCGGGGATGACCAACCTCGTTGCGACATTCACCGGCGATGGAGGCACCGCAGGGCTGGCACCGGGCACCTATCACTGGTCGGCGGCTGCCGGCACCGGGTTCGCCCTCACAGGTGACACCACCGGTTCGTTCACCATCGCGCCGTGCACCACATCGGTCACGGTGGTGTCCGGTGAGTGCGTCATAAACGCCAACGGCGCCCCGCTGGGTGCGGCCCGGGTCGTGATCGACCCCGATTCGGGGGCCACGGTGGTGATCTCCGGTCCGGGTGGCCCCTACAACTTCTCCGGGAATGGCGGGTCACAGGAGCTGGCTCCCGGGAGCTACACCTGGGTGGCGACACCTGGCAGCGGTTTCTCGCTGACCGGTGACGGCTCCGGCAGCTTCACCATCGACCCCTGTCAGGCCGCGGTGGCCGTCACCGGGGCTTGTGTGCTGGACGGGAATGTCGGCAGCGGCCTGGTCACAGTCGAGATCTCCGCGCCGGGCTCCATGACGGTCGAGGTGTTCGACGGAACGACGCTGGTCGGCTCGCTCATTTCGAGCGGCAGTCTGGTTGTGCCTGAGGGCAAGACGTACACCTGGAAAGCGACACCTTCGAGTGGCATCGCGATCACGGGCGCCGACCATGGCACGGTGGACATCCCAGCCTGCAGCAGAGCCCTCGAGATCTCGGTCTCGGGTGTCTGCGAGGACGACGTCCCGTTGCTCAGGTGGTCGGTGACACCGGTCAACTTCACAGCAACGCAGACCACGATCACGTGGCTGGACATCGACTCCGGTGATCCCCTGTACAGCAGCGTTCAGCCGCTTTCAGGTGAGATGGCCTGGCCGGGAGCGGTGGTCGGCAACGGCAAGGCCGTCGACTGGCCGGGTTGGGTGTACGTGGACAAGGACACCAAGCAGCCGGTGCCGCTCGGTACCGACGGAGGCACCTGGGTGAAGGGTGACGACGGTTACGAGGAGACCCGTCCCTCGACCACTCTGCAGTTCGACGTGAACCCGGTCGTGCTGGTGGAAGTCGACTACCCAGGTGGTGAGCCGACGTGTGACGGGCCCCCGGACGAGGTCCTTGGCGAGGTGATCGAGAACGATGGCCCTGATCTCGAGGTCCTGCCTTTCACCGGCATCGACGCCGAGTCCCTGCTTGCGGCGTCACTCGTCCTGTTGGGATCCGGCTGGATCCTGGTCAGGTCGACAAGACGGCGGGAGGAAGGCTGATCGAATCGGCCTTCAGTGAGAGGAAGGAAGGCCCCGGGTTAACCTCCCGGGGCCTTCCTCATGGACTATCACGATGCACTCGAATATCTGGACCGTCACATCGCCCTCGGCGTCAAGCCGGGTCTGGAGCGCATCGAGAGCCTCCTCGACTACATGGGGCGTCCCCATGAGGGTTACCCGATCATCCACGTGGCAGGGACCAATGGGAAGACCTCGACATCGCGTCTCAGCACGCTGTTGCTCGTCGCTCACGGTCTGAGCACCGGCACTTACATCTCCCCCCACCTGCAAACGGTCGAAGAGCGGCTTTCGATCAACGGCCGGATCGCAACCGAGGAGCAGTTCGCTCTGGCAGTCTCCGACGTCGCCGCCTTTGCCGAGCTGCGTGAGGAGGCGGGCCACGACGCGAACACATACTTCGAGTTGACCACCGCCGCCGCCTTTGCCTTCTTTGCCGATCAGGCTGTCAACGCCGCCGTCCTCGAGGTCGGTCTCGGGGGCAGACTGGACGCAACCAACGTGGTCGACGCCGAGGTGTGCATCCTGACCAGCATCGGGATCGAGCACACCGAGTACCTCGGCGAAGACGTGGCTTCGATCGCGGGAGAGAAGGTGGCCATCGCCGGGCCCGACTCCATCCTGGTCACCGGGCCCTTGCCCGATGCCGCCCTGGAGGTGGCAGAGACGCGAGCGCGTGATCTGGGCATCCAGCATCGCCATTATGGCAAGGACTTCTCGGTGCTCGACGCCGAGCGCGGTGTGGGTGGATGGCTGGTCACCATTGGTGGCGCCGAAGACACCTACGAGGACATCTTTCTCCCACTGCACGGCCGCTATCAACTCGTCAACCTCGCCAATGCGGTGGCAGCCGGCGAGGCGCTCATCGGGCGCAAGCTGGATGTCGAGTCCGTGAGGAGCGCAGTCGCTACCGCCACCATGCCGGGCCGCATGGAGCCCCTCGGTCTTCGTCCCTTGGTGATGGTCGACGGCGCCCACAATGCCGACGGTGTCGTGGTGCTCGCCGAGTCATTGGAAGAGGAATACCCGACCATCAGATGGCAGCTGGTGTTGGGCGTCATGGGCGACAAGAACGTCGAGGCGATGGTCGAGAGGCTGGCCCCCCTGGTCCGGGGGATCGTGGTCACCGCGCCGGAGACGGAACGGGCTGTGCCCCCGGAGGCTCTCGCCGAGCGGGTCAGGGGGCTGGTCGACGTCCCGGTGCTGGTCGCCGAGGACGTGGGTCACGCCCTCGACATGGCAAGGGCCGAAGCCGGGCCCGACGGTGCAGTGCTGGTTGCCGGCTCTCTCTACCTGGTGGGGGAGGCTCGTGCCTTGCTCATCTGATCGCGGTGCGCCCGGGCTCGGAACCACTTGGCGCTTCGGGTCGGGGGTTACCCTCCGGGCGACATGGCTATCGAAAACACATTCATCATGGTCAAACCCGACGGGGTGGCCCGGGGCCTGGTTGGAGAGGTGATCTCCCGCCTCGAGCGGAAGGGCTTCTCGTTGGAGAAGATACGAAAGCTAAGCATCGACGAGGCACTGGCCCGACGTCACTACGAAGAGCATGTCGACAAGCCTTTCTTCCCGGAGCTCCTCGAGTTCATCACCTCGGGCCCGGTGGTGGCCATGGAATGGTCCGGTGAGTCGGCCATCTCGGTCTGCCGAGGGTTGATGGGGGCCACCGACCCCAAGACGGCGGCTGCGGGCACGATGCGGGGGGACCTCGGCCTGATGGTGACCCAGAACATCGTCCACGGCTCCGACGGGGCAGAGAGCGCGTCCAGGGAGCTGGAGATCTACTTCGGCTGATGCCCGGTTGTGCCACATCGGGATAGGGTTTGACAAGTGCCCCGACCATCGACGTATGCCGCGTTCAGGACGGCCAGATGACGCCGCTGGCTGCGTCCTCGGCCTCGACGAACGGGCGAGTGCGTCTTCATCCTGCGTCCTTGCCGGCGACGCCCCTGACTCGCCCTGAACAACGCCAACGTCAATGGCCAGAGCACTAGCTATGGCGCAACACCGGGCGGACACCTACACTCCCCGGGTCATCGCGGGAGTCATCATCAGCCATGGCTGAAAGCCTTCTTTCATTCGCCGGCCAGGACATGGCCATCGATCTCGGAACCGCCAATACCCTGGTCTACGTGCGGGGCGGGGGCATCGTCCTCAACGAGCCGTCGGTGGTCGCCATCAACTCCCAGAATGGCCGGGCGCTGGCCGTAGGGATGGAGGCGAAGCGGATGATCGGCCGAACCCCGGCCCACATCACCGCGATACGACCTCTGCGTGACGGCGTCATCGCCGATTTCGACGTCACCGAGAAGATGCTGCGCTACTTCATCCAAAAGGTCCATCGGAGGAAGTGGGCCCGCCCCCGGATCGTGGTCTGCGTCCCTTCGGGCATCACGCCAGTCGAGCGCAGGGCGGTGGAGGAGGCGGCCTACCACGCCGGCGCCAGACGGGCCTACACCATCGAGGAGCCGATGGCCGCGGCCATCGGGTCCGGTTTGCCGATAGGCGAGCCGGCCGGCTC
>JBOGEU010000015.1:0-3642 GCA_050741995.1 Acidimicrobiia bacterium
GTAGTGACCGAGGTCGAGGTCGGTCTCCCCACCATCGTCGGTGACGAACACCTCGCCATGCTGGAAGGGGTTCATCGTGCCCGGGTCGACGTTGATGTACGGATCGAGCTTTTGATTCACGACCCGGAGGCCGCGTGACTTGAGGAGACGGCCCAGCGACGAGGCGGCGATGCCCTTTCCCAGGCTGGACACGACGCCACCGGTGACGAAGACGTACTTGGTGGGTGTGCTGGACGCTTCCTCAGCGGGGCCCGGAAGGCTTTGCTCCGGTATGAAAAGAGGTCCGTCCATGACGGAATGCCAATGTAGCACCGATCCGGCGAGAGACGAGCATCCTCAGGAGCGGGCGCCTTCCAGCAACTCGGCGGCCGCCTCGCGTCCCCGCTCGCTGTCGGGAAGACCGGCCAGCATCCGGGAAAGCTCGGTCAGACGCTCGTCGTCGTCCACCCTCCGCACCGTCGCCGTCGACTTCGTCCTCTCCACGACGTAGTGAACGTCGGCGTGGGCTGCTACCTGGGGCAGGTGGGTCACGCACAACACCTGGCAGGTGCCGGCGAGATCGGCCAATTTGCGGCCGAGGGCGAGGGCGGTGGCCCCGCCGACGCCGGCGTCGACCTCATCGAACACCAATGTGTCGGTGTCCTTGGAGCGGGTGGCGAGGCGCAGCGCAAGCACGAGCCGCGAGAGCTCCCCCCCGGAGGCGACATCTCGCACCGCCCCGGCCATCAGCCGGTCGTCGGAGGCGAACATGAGATCGACACGGTCCGTCCCCGAGGGGCCGGGGTCGACCGCCTCGACCATGAGGTGAACCGAAGCCGACGCCAACCCGAGCGCGGCCAGATGGCTCCGCGTCCCATCCTCGATCTTCTCGATTGCCCTGTGGCGGGCCGCCGTCAGCCGGGCGCCGATCTCCACCAGATCGGCTTCGGCCTTTCTCACCACGTCCTCGATCCCCGAAGCCTTGTCGAGCAACTCCTCGAGCTCGGTGGCACGACGTGCGGCATCGACGCCAAACTCCAGGACCTCGTCGAGGGTCTTGCCGTACTTCCGCTTCAGCTCGCCGAGGGAAGTCAGCCTCTGTTCGATGGCCTCCAGGGCCTCAGGGTCCTCGGTGGACGTCTCCGCCAGGTCACGCACCGACCGCAGCAAGTCGTGGGCCAGCTCTCCGATCGACTCCGCCGCCGCCACTCGAGTGTCGAGCTCGGGATCGATGGCCACCAGCTTCCTGAGCCGTGAGACCACGGTGCCCGCATTCTCGACGACGGATTCCAACTCGTCGGTGGCCGCCCCCAGTTGCTCCCTCATCGTCTCCGAGTTCCGGAGCCGGGAGGCCATCGACTCGAGTCTCCGGTCGTCGCCAGGCTCGAGACCGGCCGCGGCGATGTCGTTTGCCTGATATCGGACCAGGTCCAGCTCCCGCTCCAGGCCCATCCGGTTCCCCCCGAGGCGGCGCTGGTCGTCGAGGGCGGAGCGGTAGCGGGCCCATGTCTCCAGGTAGGCGGACCTGACCTTCGATCCCTTCTCGTCGAGCATTCCGTCGACCAGGGCGAGCACCGAGCGGCTCTTCTCGAGGAGCAGCTGGTCGTGCTGGCCGACTATCTCCACCAATCCTTCGAGTCGTCCCACCAACACGTTGGCCGCCACCAGATTGCCGTCGAGATAGGCGCGGCTCTTGCCTTCACGGGGGACGACCCGGGTCAGGCCGAACTCCGAGTCGCCCTCGGCGAAGAGGCCCTCGGCTGTTGCCTCATCGGAAAAAGGCCCCACGGCCGATTGTTTGGCCTTCTCGCCGGCGAGAAGGCGCAGGGCGCCGAGGAGGAGGGTCTTGCCGGTGCCGGTCTCGCCGGTGATCACGGTGAAGCCGGTCCCGGGCTCGATCGAGGCGTCCTCGAGGACCCCGAGGTTGCGAGCCCGCAGATGGAACAGCATCAGATGAGCCCGAACTTCTCGGTGATGAGCTTGGTGAACGGCCGATCGTGGAATCTCACGAAGCGTGCCGGGCGGCTGCCTCGCTCGATATCGACCGTCTTGCCTTCGCCGAGGTGGCCCATGTCGATCTTGTCCACGGTCACCTTGACCGGCCGGTCGCGTCCCACCTTCATCGACAGCGTGGTGGTTGCGGGCAGGACCAGGGTGCGGTCGAACAGGGAGTGGGCCGCCACCGGAGTCAGGATCATCGCATCGAGGACGGGATCGACCAGTGGACCCCGCGCCGAGAACGAATATGCGGTGGAACCGGTCGGGGTGGCCACGATCAGGCCGTCCGCCCGGTAGGTGAGGAAGTGTGAGCCGTCGACCGAGACGTCGAGTTGGATCAGCCGCTGGCTGTCGACCTTCTCCACCACCACGTCGTTGACCCCGGTCGCCGATCTGCCGTCGACGGAGGCAGACAGGGTCATGCGCTCGGCCAGGGCGAAGTCCCCTTCGAGTAGGCGGGCGATCACCGAGTCCATCTCCTCGGGCTCGGCCTCGGCGAGGAATCCCATCGTCCCCAGGTTGAATCCGAGGATGGGGACATCGTGGGCCAGGGCGCGCCGGGTCGCCGCCAGCATGGTCCCGTCGCCGCCGACGGCGATCACGACATCGGGGGCCTCGCTCTTGGAGTCGACTACCACTCCCCCGGCGGCGGTTATCGCCTTGCCCAGGGTCTCGGCGAAGACGCGAGCGTTTTCGGGGCCCCGTCGGACCTCGAGGGAGAATTTCAAGCCGGTACCTCCAATGGAAGGCTGATCGCGCCTTTGCGGAGCCAGAGTAGGTACTCGACGTTGCCGTCCCCGCCTTCTATCGGCGACCTGATCAGGCCCCGGGCACCGAGACCGACGGCAGATAGGCACTCGATCACCTTGCCCACCGCCTCGGCCCGGATCGTCTGCTCGCGCACGATGCCACCTTTGCCCACCTGGCGCCTGCCCGCTTCGAACTGCGGCTTGACCAGGACGATGAGGTCGGCCCCGGCGACGGCGGCCTCGAACAGCTTCTCGGCGACGGTGCAGAGGGAAATGAACGAGAGGTCGGCGACGATGACCGGGAACGGGCCCTCGATCTCGGCGATGTCGACCAGCCGGAAATTGGTCCGCTCCAGGGAGCGGACCCTGTTGTCCTGCCTGAGGGACTCGTGGAGTTGCGCCTTGCCCGCGTCGAGGGCCACCACCTGGCGGGCACCGGCCTCCAAGGTCACTTCGGTGAATCCCCCTGTCGAGGCGCCCACGTCGAGCACCGTCTTTCCGGCGACCTCCACCGGGAAGGCCTCGAGGGCGGCGAGCAGCTTGAGGGCGCCACGGGACACCCACTGTCTCTCGTCGGAGACGAGGCGGATCGGGGTGTCCGAGGTGACCATCGAGGCGGGTTTCGGGGTGGGCATGCCTTTGACCACGACTTTGGCCTCCTCGACCAGCCGATGGGCCTCGGATCGACTGCCGGCCAGCCCGCGCCGGACCAACTCGGCGTCGAGACGGCGTCGGCTCAGGAGGGCTCCGATTCCTCGAGGATCGAGCCGAGCAGGTCGGCGAGCTCGGCCGCGGGCTGAGGAAGGTCGGCGGGGTCGAGCTCCTCGAGACGGGCCAGGGCGGCTTCCAGCTTCTCGATCTGCTCCGAGGTGAGGTCCATCGGTCGATTATCTCCCAACGCGAGGACAGATCAACC
>JBOGEU010000016.1:0-10342 GCA_050741995.1 Acidimicrobiia bacterium
CCCGGAAGTGACCGGGCATGGGGAAGTCGGGGAGATTGGGCGCCACCAGGCCCAGGTCGAAGGCGAGACGACGCCCCAACTCGGCGCTCCTGGCCACCGCCCCCGGGTAACGGGCGAAACGAAGCGCCATCTCGGCGGGGTGCTTGAGGTACCGCTCGTCGCTGGCGGGGCGGAACCCGTCGGCGACGGCCAGGGTGCGTCGCCCCCCGATTGCGGCCAGCACCTCGGAGAGGTCGGCGTCCCGCCGATCGTGATAGTGGGCCTGGTTGGTGGCCACGGTGGGCAGCGAGAGCTTCTGGGCCACCTCCCACATCAGGTCGTTGCGGGAGTCGTCCTCAGGCATCCCGTGATGCCACATCTCGAGATGGAGCCGGGTCCCGAACAGCTCGCGGAGACGTGTGGCCTCACGGATGGTGGCTCCGAGATCGTGCCGGGCCGCCGCCTTGGGCACCGCTCCGGCGTGACACCCGGTCAGGACGTGGATGTCGTGGTTCTGTGCCGCCTCGGCCAGATCGTCCCAGACATGGATCGGGTGGTCTTTCTCTCCCCGCATCTGCGCTTTGGTCACGAGATGGGACAGGCTTCGATAGCCGTCCGGCGACCCGGCGAGAAAGACCAGATGATCGGTCTCGGGAAGATTGGTCGGCTTTGCCCCGTGGGAACGGACACTTCGCCCCCGACGCAACCGACCCTGCCCGCCCTTGGTCCGGGCATGACGATGCTCATCCCACTCCTGGGCGCCGGCTATCGGGTCCACCGGGCCCGACGCGTCGGCCTCGAGACCGATCTCCACGCCGTAGATGGCGGGCAACCCGGTCTCCTTGGCCGCCTGCCAGAACCGGGAGACCCCGTAGAAGCCATCGTGGTCGGTGACCGCCAGCGCCTCGTAGCCGAGGTCGATGGCCCGCTCCACCAGGTCCTCGGGATGGGAAGCCCCGTCGAGTAACGAGAAATTGGTGTGACAGTGCAGTTCGGCGTATCCACCCACCACCGCACTATACCGAACATATGTTCGATATGATCCCGGCTGTCTTCGCCATGGTCGGTCTCTTCATGTACGCCACCAGAAAGCGCCCGGGTCGCCGGTACGAGAAACAGGCGCCGTCCGCCGACGCCGATCTGCAGACCTGGGACACGTCGCTCTAGACCATGGACACTCGATCGACCCGGGCATGGCACGAGCCACGGGTCGGTCCGGGCGATAGCGAAATTATTCGCGAAATTTCGCCTGGCCTCATCTGATGGGTATAGTTCCGATCGAAGCCCCGACGGGTAGGAACTTCGGTTCCGACTTGTTGGGGCTTCACTAATTGCGGGGGACTCCAGCGACCGCTCCGCCGGAACCTCAACGACCGCTCAGGGAGAAGTGCATCCAGTCCTTGAGGGAGCTCCAGTGGCCGCCCCATCCCCAACCGATCTCGGTGAAGGCCTCGATGACCACGTCACCCTCCACGATCATCCCCACCCGGATGTCCTCCCGGTCGGTGTAGGCAGAGGCCAGCTCGGGGAGGACCAGGTCCCCCTTCTGATAGGGGTTGTGGAACGGGTTGACGTCGATCCCGGTGCCGTAGGCGTGCTGGGACCACGACGACGACCCGACCGCGGGCCGGCAGACGAACGACGTGGTGTCGTTCCAGTCTCCGGTGGGATGGGCGTCTATCTCTTCCCTGGTGATCACCCTCATCTGCTCGATGGGGTACCTGGCCTCGTGGAGCTTGCGGAACACCTCGATCACGTCCTCGGCCACAGACTCGTTCACGATCATCTCGCCCGTGTGAAAACGGCCGTCGAAACCGAAATGGGTCATGGTCAGGTAGGACAGCTCATCGAGGGTCACCGGGCATTCAGGCACCCAGCTCGAGCGTGCCAGGACATCAGGGGGGACTGGTGACAGCGACCACTCGAACTCATCACCCGTCGGGGGCGGCAGAAGGTCCAGGGTCTCCAATTGCCGGTCCACGAGCTCAACCGGTGTCGGCTGCACTTCACCGAACTCGTCGGGCCGGAGTGGGAGCAGCCTGGTGCCGAGCCAGTCAGGACGGGCGAATGGATTGGTCGTCGTGGTGGTGGCGATCGTGGTCGTAGTGGGCAATGTGGTGGTCGCCACCGTGAGACTCGTGGCGCTCGTCGAGCCGACGAGTGGCATCGAGGAGGAATCCTGGCTCGTGACCGTGCAACCGGCGATCAGCGCCGCGATGACGGCGATCAGGCCCCGTCGCATGGCCGCGACCCTAACTTCGCGTTCAGACAACCACAGAAGGCTCAGAATCATCGGTTGGCATGGACCGGGTCTACGCCGTCGCTCCCTGGGCTGGGACATGAACGACCGGCCGCCCAGATGGCACCGGTCATCCGGTAGGTTTGCAGCTCGTGCACGACACCTCGGTGCCTGTGGACCATGGGAGGATCTCGGTGTGGTACCGGCCGGCCATCCCCGGCAAGCCCACCGTGTTGCTCGTCCATGGCCTGACCGGTACTTCCAGATGGTGGTCGCCCGTGATCGCGCGGCTGCCGGAGGAGGTTGGTGTCATCGCGCCCGACCTCAGGGGCCGTGGCCAGAGTTGGGAGACCCCGGGCCCCTACGGCCTGACGGCGATGGCCGCTGACTTCTCGGCGTGTCTCAATCATTTCGAAGTACCGGCGGCCACTATCGCCGGGTACTCGATGGGGGCATGGCTGGCCGGCATCTTCGGGAGCACCCGACCGCGCCGGGTGAACGGGGTGGTCCTCGTCGACGGTGGGCTCCGGGTCGACCTGGACCCCGACGAGAACCCGGACACGGTGCTCAGCGAGTTCATGGGGCCTTCCCTGGCACGTCTCGACATGGACTTCGAGTCCGAGGAAGCCTATCTCGACTTCTGGAGGCAGCATCCTGCGCTCATCGGCCGGTGGACCACCCAGATGGACCGGATCTTCGCCTATGAGATCGACCAGGTGAGGGGTGACAAATACCGGTGCCGCGCCAATCCCCGAGCCGTGATCGAGGGGGGGAACGACATGCTGTTCGACGAAGAGGCGGCCAAGGCCGTATATGAGTTGGTGGTGCCGACGAGGGCCCTGATCGTCGATCACGACCTGGCCGACCGTAGAGGTGGGTTCATGAGCGAGGACGCCGCCGCCGAGACGGCCTCACGGAACCCGAATGTCGTGGTCGAGAGACTCCGAGATCTGAACCACTTCACGCTGATCCTGGGAGGTGGCGCCACCAATGTCGCCTCGGCGATCGTTCGAATGCTGTGAGCACTAGCGTCCATCGACAGAAGCGATGTCATCGATAACCAAGACCATCAGGCTCTCGGGTCAGGCCGGCGACTCGATCGAAGATGCGGTGCGCACCGTCCTGGCTCGCGCCGCGGCCACCATCTCGGACATCCAGAGCTTCAAGATCGTCAAGGTGGGTGGCAAAGTCGACGACTCGGGGGCGCCGACGCTGTTCACGGTGACCCTCGACATCACCTTCGGTATCAAGGACCCCGTCGAGCACGGATGAACACTCCCCCACCCCAGAATCTGGGGAACGGGATCCATCTCATCCCGGCACCGCTTCCGTTCAAGAGCCCGCCGTGGGTCAACACCTATGCGATCGAAGCCGACGGGGGGATCCTTCTCATCGACTGTGGGACCGACTGGGAACCGGGTCGCAGCGCGATCGCCGATGGATTCGAGCGGCTCGGGCTCGACGAGTCGGCGGTGCACACGTTGGTCGTCTCCCACCTCCATTTCGATCATGTCGGGATGTCGGCTCGCCTCACCCGTGAGTTGGGCTGCCGGCTCGTCATGCACGAGCGCGCCGCGAAGCTGGTCGACCGTTACAACGACACCCCGGGGTACATCGAACGGCTGCTCCGCATAGGCCAGGCCCATGGGGTCCCCTCCAAGATCCTGGGCGCGGTCTCCGCCGACCTGGCCCGACGCCCCGACTTCATGCCGTTCATCGACCCACCCGACAACACGGTCACCGACGGGGAGCGGATCGACATCGGAGACGGCCGCGGGCTCGAGGTGCTCCACACCCCCGGTCATGAGTCGGCTCACATCTGCCTCCGAGACTCGAAGACCGGGATCTTGTTCTCCGGCGATCACATCCTCCCCCGTATCTCCCCGGTCATCATGTGGGACGAGGACCTGGGCGATCCGCTCGGCGACTACCTCGCCTCGCTGCAGCGCTTGTTGTCGATGGACATCGGTGTCACCTACCCGGCACACGGCAGCCTGATCGACCAGGGCGGCGAACGAGCGAGGCAGATCCTGCTGCACCACGACCGACGCCTCCTCGACATGTACGAGATGGTGCGCGAAGGCGACACCACGGCCTGGGAGGTGATGCTGAAGTCGTTCCGCCCCAACCTGACCCCGCTCGAGGCCAGGCTGGCGTTTCTGGAGACAGTCTCCCATCTGGAGCATCTGAGACTGACGGGACGCCTCCGGGTCGACACCCGGGACAATGTCTTCGTTTTCACCGGCTGACCTGGCCCGTTTCCCTCGACAAGGCCCCGGGTAATCACACCTCATGCCAGTGCATAGGAACAAAGACGGCAAAGGCCCCTACTACCAATGGGGCGATAGCGGGAAGAAATACCACTACGAGCCCGGAGACAAGAAGAGCCGTGAATCGGCCAAGAAGAAGGCCGAGGACCAGGGCAAGGCGATCAGGGCCTCAGGATATCGCGGCTGACCTCCCTGGTCAGCCGTCGCTCAGGTGGACAGCGTACGCGGCAATGAAGCCGGCGGCGGTGACGAACCCGACAGGACGCCCGGCACGCTCGTAGGCCTCGGGGATCATCGAAATGGCGAGCATCGTGAGCACCGCCCCACCGGAGAAGGAATAAACGAAGGCGAGCAGGTCGATGGAGGCCCCGTCGAGCAGGGCGTAGCCGAGACCGGCGGCCAATGCGCAGAGCGCCACCACCGCCGACCAGATGCCGACCACGGTCGATCGCCGCCAACCGGCCTCGATCAGAGCGGTCGTGGCGGCAATGCCCTCGGGCAGGTTGGAGATGAACACGGCTGCCATCATCGCCCTGCCCACACCACCCGTCTGGAGCACGGAGAGACCGAGCACCGCCGTCTCGGGCACGCCGTCGAGGAGGGCGCCGAGGAGGATCGGGAGCCCACCGGCCTCACCACCGGGCTCCAGCATCGGCTGGCCCCGGCGTCGTCTCTCGAACCGGCCGATCAGTATGTCCCCGAAAGTGAACACCGCGGCGCCGGTAAGCAGCCCGACGAGGATGCTGGCGGTGTTGCCACCCATGTCGGCGGCCTCTTCGATCAATTCGAACGACACCGCGCTGACCAGGACCCCCGATCCGAAGGCCATGATCAGACCCAGCGTCCTCTTGTGGGGAGGGCGCCGAGCGGCGAGCAACGCCCCCAACAACAGGGATGCGGCTGCCAACAGCCCCCAGGCCAGGGCCTCGAACATCGCCGCTCAGACTACGAACACCACCACCGCGCCCGCGGCAAATGCAAGGAGCCAACTGGCGAGCGACCCGATCAGGACGTACTCGGGGTCGATCGCAGCCCGCTCGCCACTGATCTCGGGGAATCTGAGGATGCTCTTCGCCGCCACCACCAGCCCGGCCGCAGCCGCGGCGCCGTTCAGCACCAGGACGTAGATCAAGAGACGCTCGAGGATGCCGATCCAACGACCGGCCCTGTTCTCGCTCTGCGGCGCCTCATGCCGAGCGAGCCGCAGGACCTGTCGCACCGCCCAGTTCGAAGGGATGGTGACGAGCAAGGCCCCGGCCAGCACGATGGCAATCGTCTCCCAGGTCATCGTCCCACCGGCGGCACCCCGATGTCCCTCGCTTCGACCAGGGCAATGATCCCATGGGAATTGGCCCGCCGACTGACCGAGCTCTTGTTGACGCCCAATCGCCCGGCCAACTCGGTCTGACTGCCACCGGAGAGCAGCCCGATTGCGATCTGAGCATCCATCTCGTCGAAGCCTTGGAGGAGTGTGTCACGGAGCAGCAGGTATTGATTGAGCAAGGGGTCCACCGCGGTCTCGGTTCGGATGGCCGTGAGCAGCTTGGGCCCACGCCCGCGGCCCGAGCGGTCGACGGTGTCGATCGCCTCCCTGGCTCGCCACCAGCACGGCCCATCCTGGGCAAATGGAGTGCGCTCCGGGTCCTCGGCGATCAGCTCCCCCCATCCGATCCCGATTCGCATCCCGGTCACGCCCACTGACCGCAGATGCAGTTGGAGCGAGGCTTCGACGGCCTCGGCAACGGTGGGATAACGAGCCTGGAACTCGTCTCCAATGGTGAACGCCGGTCTTCCACCGATCAGCCCGTCGATCTCGTCGAAGACGGAGTCGACCTTGCGTTGCAGCCGGAGACGATCGGGAGCGGCCCTCGAGGCGACAAGGTCCCCGATCAAGGCCGCCACCATGATCCGTGGTTGCTGCATCTGTGCAACTCTACTCTAATCGCCCTAACTGTGCAACTTAGTTGCGTATTGGGCCATAAATATGTCTAGTTGCGCCTTATACACAACTCACCGTCCCGCCAGCACGACCTCGACGGAGAGCTCCCCCTCCGCATAGACGACATGGGCTGCCCTTGCCGCCGCCATGAGATCGGACTCGGCGGCACGGAGCAGCTCGAGCGAGTCGACCGGGGCCGATACCGACACCGAGCTCACTTCGGCCCGCATCGAGGCCTTGGCGTCGGACTTGGCCCTTCTCACCGCTGACAGGACCTGACCGGTCAGGGCCAGGATCGACGGGTCACCGACATGGGCCGCGAGCTCGTCGACCTGCGGCCAGGGAGCGCGGTGCACCGAGCCTTCCCGCCACCACGACCAGACCTCCTCGGTGACGAAGGGGAGGAACGGGGCGAACAGCCGGAGATAGACCCCGAGCGCCAACTGGAGGGCGGCATGGGCCGAGGCGCCGGTCTCGCCGCCTTCGTAGGACCTCCCCTTGACCAACTCGAGATAGTCGTCGGTCCAGGTCCAGAACGACCGCTCGGCCACTTCGAGTGCCCTGGCGTAGTCGAAGTCGTCGAAGGCCCCCGTCGCCTGGGCGACGACGTCGGACAGCGCGGCGAGCATGGAACGGTCCAGTGCCTCCTTGATCGCGGCGGGATCGACGTCGTCGGCGAAGCCGAGAGCGAAGCGCGACGCGTTCAGGATCTTCATCGCCAAACGGCGCCCGATCTTCATCACCCCGAAGTCGACCGCGGTGTCGGTCCCGGGCCGCCCGTTGCACGCCCAATACCTGACCGCCTCCGCCCCGTGCTCCTCGATGAGGGGAAGAGGTGTGATCACATTGCCCTTCGACTTGGACATCTTCTTCCGATCGGGGTCGAGGATCCATCCGTTGATGGTGGCGTGCGACCAGGGCAGGGCATCGTGCTCGTAGTGGGCCCGGACAACGGTGGAGAAGAGCCAGGTGCGGATGATCTCCGGGCCCTGTGGGCGCAGGTCCATCGGGAAGACCCGCGAGAAGAGGTCGGGGTCGTCGTCCCAGTGCCCGGCGATCTGCGGTGTGAGCGAGGACGTGGCCCAAGTGTCCATTACGTCGGGATCGCCGGCGAAACCACCAGGCATGCCACGCTGACTCTCGTCGTACCCGGGAGGGGTGGCCGATGTCGGGTCGACGGGAAGGTCGCTCTCGTCGGGAAGGACCGGATGCTCGTAGTCGATCTGGCCGCCGGAGCCGACCGGATACCAGACCGGGATCGCCACGCCGAAGAATCTCTGCCGGGAGACCAGCCAGTCGCCATTCAGCCCGTTGACCCAGTGCTCATAGCGGACACGCATGAACTCGGGGATCCAGTTCAGCTCGGCGCCCCGCTTCAGCAGTGTCGACCGCAGCTCGGTGTCACGACCGCCGTTGCGGATGTACCACTGCCGGCTGGACACGATCTCGAGAGGTCGCTCCCCCTTCTCGTAGAACTTGACCGGATGGGTGATCGGCCGTGGCTCGCCTTCGAGATCGGCCGATTCCTCGAGCATCTCCGCCATGCGCTTCTGGGCTTGGTTCGGGTAGAGACCGGCGATCTGGCGATAGGCCGCCCGCCCGGTCTCGGACTCGATCCAGGGCGGGATCTCCTGGCTGAGCCGGCCGTTGTGCTGGATCAAGGGTCGGGTGGGGAGGTCGAGCTCGCGCCACCAGGTGACATCGGTGGTGTCGCCCCAAGTGCAGATCATGGCGATGCCACTCCCCTTCTCCGGGTCGGCGAGCTCATGAGCGAGGACGGGAAGCTCGACACCGAACAACGGAGAGAGGACGCTGCTCCCGAACATCGGCTGATACCTCTCGTCGTCGGGATGGGCGACCAGGGCGACACAGGCGGCGATGAGCTCGGGACGGGTGGTCTCGATGAAGAGCCGCGAACCGTCGCCTTTCTCGAACCCCACCCGGTAATAGGCACCGGGTCGCTCCCGGTCCTCCAGCTCGGCCTGGGCCACCGCCGACTGGAAGTCGATGTCCCACAGCACCGGCGCCTCCTGCGAATAGGCCTCGCCACGGGTCAGGTTGCGGAGAAATGCCTTCTGGCTGGTGCGTTGACTGCGGGTGTCGATCGTGGCGTAGCTCTGTTGCCAGTCGACCGAGAGCCCGACCGCCCGCCACAGACCCTCGAACTGCTTCTCGTCCTCGGCGGTCAGGCCGTGGCAGAGCTCGACGAAGTTGCGCCGGCTGATCGAGATCGGTGGGTCCGCAGGCTCTTCAGGAGGCGTGAATGCAGGGTCGTAGGGCAACGAGGGATCGCAGCGGACGCCGTAGTAGTTCTGCACCCGTCGCTCCGTGGGGAGACCGTTGTCGTCCCATCCCATCGGGTAGAACACCTCCATCCCCCGCATCCGACGGTAACGGGCGTTGGCGTCGGTCTGGACGTAACCGAACACCGAGCCCATGTGCAACGACCCGGACACGGTCGGTGGGGGGGTGTCGATGGCAAAGATCTGCTCACGGCTCTTGGTGCGGTCGAATCGATAAGTGCCTTCGACCTCCCAGCGCTCCATCCATTTCGCCTCGAGACCCTCCAATGCAGGCTTTTCGGTGACGTTTCTCGTCATTGGGGCCGAAGGGTAACGGTGGAGAGGGACGAATCCGCTCCGTGAGCCCTTGGTCGGGAGTTGCGATATCGGGCAGATCCCGTATGCTCGTCCTCGACATGAACCGGCTTTTCGCCCACGCCCACCATCATCACCACCCCTTGCGGGTCGGATGACGATGGGCTGACAGCGAAACAACCGCCCACCACACGCCGACCCACGTGGTCGGCGTTTCTCGTCTGAGGGCAACCCGACCAGGAGCGGCGGGAAGGAACCCGAGATGAGAACCGAGCCAACGATCCACCTGGCCATCCCGAAAGGAAGGATGGAGACCGGTGTCTTCAACCTGCTTTCTGCCGCCGGCCTGGAGATCCATGTCGGCCAGCGTGGCTATCGCCCGGTCCTCTCCGAGCCCGGGTTCGAGGTGAAGCTGCTCAAACCGCAGAACATCGTGGAGATGCTGGGAGCCGGTACCCGTGACATCGGGTTCGCCGGGGCCGACTGGGTCGCCGAGAAACGGGCCGACCTGGTCGAGCTGCTCGACACCGCGCTCGACCCGGTGCGGATCGTGGCCGCGGCGTCTGAGACCCTCGTCGACGAGGGCCGGCTCCCCGATCGGCACCTTGTCGTTGCCAGCGAGTACGAGAGGCTGACTCGCAATTGGATCGCGCGACGCGGGCTCGATGCCTCCTTCGTCCACTCCTACGGGGCCACAGAGGTGTTCCCACCCGAGGACGCCGACATCATCGTCGACAACAGCGCCACCGGGGAGACCCTGGCCGCCAACAGCCTGACGATCGTCGAGGAGTTGATGCTCTCTTCGACCCGTCTCTACGCCAGCCCGGGGGCGATGGCCGACCCCGACAAGAAGGCCGTCATCGACGGCGTGGTGCTGAGCCTGCGATCGGTGCTCGAAGCGAGACAGAGGGCGATGCTCGAGCTGAATGCCTCACTGGAGGATTTGGACGCCATCATCGCCGCCCTCCCCAGCATGCGTGAGCCGACCGTGGCGATGCTCCACGGCGGCGCCGGCATGGCGGTCAAGGCTGCCGTGCCCCGAGGAGATCTGCCCCGTCTCATGCCCCTTCTCAAGCAACTCGGCGCCACCGACATCGCGGTGTCCCGACTCGAGCAGATCGTCCCATGAGTCTCCCTATGAGCGATCCCACCGTCTACGTTCCCCCGATGTTCGACCCCGCGGTTGACCTCGACCTGTCACGAAACGAGGGCCGTGCCCAGGCTGCGGAGCTGATCGCCCGGGTCGAGGATGCCAACCGGGCGGTCAGCCGCTATCCCGACACCACGGGTGTCCGTGCCCGGCTCGGCGCCATCCACG
>JBOGEU010000017.1:0-6716 GCA_050741995.1 Acidimicrobiia bacterium
TGCCGGGCAAACCCCCCTCGACCTCGCTGGCGCTCGGTCGGTCCCCCCCTTCGAAAGGGGGGACAACGCAAACCCGGGGTGTTGTCCCCCTGCGAAGCGAGGGGGCTGCTTGGGGTCACTGGCGGGAGTGGTTCTCGACCAGGTCGAGGATCTCGGGCATGTCCATCTCGGGGTAGGGGTCGGGGGCGAGGAGGCCGAGGATCCGATCCTGGGAGCGGGCGGAAACGATCACCTTGTCTGCCCACTTCTCGCTCAGGTCGGCGGCCGGCACCCGGCAGCAATCCGGGTCGGGGCAGGTCGAAGCCTCCCGGTTCTCGGTGTCACGGCCCCGGAACCAGCGGGCGTCGGCGAAGGGGACACCGATGGTGATGGCTTGGGCCGGCTCACGTCCCGGCTCGATGTGCGTCGTGCAGAAATAGGTGCCGGATGCGGTGTCGGTGAACTGATGGTGGGTGCCGTATCGCTCTGCGGATTGGAAGGTCATCCGTGCCCCCCATCGGCGGCACAGTCGTTGTGTCTCCATTCCTCCTCGCTCGTCCCGGGGGATGGGGACGCCGTCGTTGGCATAGGCCTTGACCACCGTCCCCATTCGATCGCTCACTACGAGGTGCGTCCTCAACCCGAGATGGCGGGTGGCGAGATTGACCGTGCGCCATGCCGCCATCTCGTACGAGACGTAGAACAGCTCCTTGACGTCTTCGACGTCGATGTCGTGATTTGCCTTGGCAGTCTGAAGCCGGGCGACCACCGCCTCCTCGGGAGCGAGCACCGCCGCGGCGAAATAGGCGGTTTCAACCCGCTGGCGGAGAAAGGTGTCGAGGTCGGGGTCACGCTCGTGGCCGAGGAGGAACCCGGCCAGCGTCTGGAGCACGGCCTTGCGCGCCTGGCGGGTCCGGAGCTCGTCACGCTGGGCGATGTAGACACGGTGGTGGTCGAGATCGATCACCGACCGAGCGAACGACGGCATGTCGTCGATGGGGCGGATCTCGAATCCGGCCCGGGCCGCCAGGTCGAGCAGGTTCCGAGAGGAGAACGGTCCCTCGCCGGCATACCCGCTGGATTGGAGGGCCCGCGCCGCCTCGGCCTCGACGTGCTCCAGGTACCCGTCGTGGACGGCGACCCAGGTGTTGGCCTCCCCGTTCGCCCTCCGGATCTCGTCCGAGCCCGCCGCGGCGAGGTTGGACCGTTCCCTGAGCGCATCGTGGAGCCCGACGAGATGCGCCAGCGTCTCGTTGTCCATCCGGGCGCTCGGCTTGATCGGCGGGAGCTGAAGGGAATCGAAGAGCGCCGTGTCCTGGGCGCGAAGAAGGCTGATCTCGAGTGCGTCACGGCGATTGGGGGGGCTGGGGTCGAGGAGCTCGGCGATATCGATGTCGAGGGCCGCTGCCAGCTCCATCACCAGGTTGACCCGGGGCTCCTTCTTGCCATTCTCGAGCAACGAGAGATAAGGGGCCGGTCGCCCCACCATTGCCCCCAGGTCGTCCAGGGTCATCCCCCGCTCTTTGCGGTGATGACGGAGACGGCGCCCCAATACCAGGGGATCGAGCTGTTGAGGTTCCTTCAATTCTGCCAACTCCCGAAAGATGGGTCGATCTTATCCGCAGATGGTTTGGATTCCAACCGAGGAGGATAAGACACTGACCTCTTATGAATCAGTTTCAAGGAAGCGAGATCGAGCGCCGAATCCTCACCCCCGATGCGGTGGCATTTCTCAACGACCTCGAGTTCGAGTTCGGCTGGCGGAGAGGCCAGCTCCTCGCCGCCCGCCAGGTGCGTCAACAGCAGATCGACTCCGGCGAGATGCCGGGCTTCCTGTCCGACACCGCCGACGTGAGGAGCGCCGACTGGCGCATCGCACCGGTGCCTGCGGACCTGGAGGATCGACGGGTCGAGATCACGGGCCCCGTCGATTCCAAGATGATGATCAATGCCCTCAACTCGGGGGCCCAGGTCTTCATGGCCGACTTCGAGGACGCCACCTCGCCCACATGGCTCAACCTCCTGCAGGGTCACGGCAACCTCGTCGATGCCTACACCCGGGTGCTGCGTCTGGAGACCGAGCCCAAGGTCTACGAGCTCGATCTCGAGACCGCGACCCTGGTGGTGAGGCCCCGGGGTTGGCACCTCAGCGAGAAGCATTTCCTGGTCGACGGGCAGCCGATGTCGGCATCGCTGTTCGACTTCGGGCTCTACCTCTTTCACGGGGGCCGGGCTGCCATCGAAGCCGGAACCGGGCCCTACCTCTACCTGCCCAAGTTGGAGTCCCATCTCGAGGCCCGATTGTGGAACGACGTCTTCGTCTGGGCCCAGGATCGGCTCGGTATCCCACAGGGGACGATCAAGGCCACCGTCCTCATCGAGAACATCCTGGCCGCCTTCGAGATGGAGGAGATCCTGTACGAGTTGCGGGACCATGCTGCGGGGCTGAACGCCGGTCGCTGGGACTACATCTTCTCGATGATCAAGAAGTTCCGCAACCAACCCGAGTTCGTGCTCCCCGATCGCTCCCAGGTCACGATGACCGTCCCGTTCATGCACGCCTACACCGAGCTGATGATCCGGACATGCCATCGTCGTGGCGCCCACGCCATCGGAGGGATGGCGGCGTTCATACCGAATCGCCGCGACCCCGAGGTCACGGAGACCGCCGTTGCCGCCGTCACCGCCGACAAGGCACGTGAGGCCGGGGCTGGTTGCGACGGAACATGGGTCGCCCATCCGGATCTGGTTCCGGTTGCCATGGCTCAGTTCGATGCGGTGCTCGGTTCCAACCCCAACCAGGTCGAGCGCCAACGCGATGACGTGACCGTCGACCCCGACCACCTCCTCGACGTGGACTTTCCCGGGACCGTCACCACCGCGGGCATCGAGACCAACGTGTCGGTCGGCATCCAGTACATCGCCTCCTGGCTCGCCGGGACCGGCGCCGCGGGGATCAACAACTTGATGGAGGATGTCGCCACCGCCGAGATCTCGAGATCGCAGATCTGGCAATGGGTTCGTCATGGTGTCGTGACCGACGACGGGGTGCCGATCACCCGATCGCTGGTCCATGAGATGACCGAAGACGTGGTCAACCGGCTGGAAGGAGCAGACCATCCGCATAGTGAGCAACTGTCAACCGCCCGCAAGCTCTTCGAGGAGGTCGCCCTCGGCGAGCACTTCGTCGATTTCTTGACCCTGCCCGCCTACGAGCTGATCAACTAACCGGAGGAGACATGTCTCGCATTGCCGATGAAGCCGGCCGTATTGCCGACGATTGGAAGACCAACCCCCGCTGGGAGGGGGTCCGCCGCGACTACTCCGCCGAGGACGTGGTCCGGCTTCGAGGGAGCATCCGGGAGCAGGCG
This sequence comes from Acidimicrobiia bacterium, assembly GCA_050741995.1. GTDB lineage: Bacteria > Actinomycetota > Acidimicrobiia > Spongiisociales > ZC4RG35 > JARDZU01. The sequence goes on from JBOGEU010000017.1 coordinate 3,351, forward strand.
ACCCTGGCCAACCGGATGGCGACGAAGCTCTGGGACATGTTGACCACCGAGGACTACGTCAGTGCGCTCGGTGCCATGAGCGGGGGGCAGGCGACACAGATGGTGAAGGCCGGCCTCGAGTCGATCTACCTCTCGGGGTGGCAGGTGGCCGCCGACGCCAATCTGGCCGGCGACACTTATCCCGATCAGTCCCTTTATCCCTCCAACTCGGCTCCCGCTCTGGTGGAGCGGATCAACAATGCATTGCGGAGGGCAGACCAGATCGACTGGGCCGAAGGGAACACCAAGACAGATTGGTTCGTCCCGATCGTGGCCGACGGTGAAGCCGGTTTCGGCGGGGCGCTCAACGTGTTCGAGATGACCAAGCGGTTCATCCTGGCCGGGGCCGCCGGCGTCCACTTCGAGGACCAGCTCGCCGCCGAGAAGAAGTGCGGGCACATGGGAGGGAAGGTGCTGGTCCCGACCGGTCAGCACATCAAGGCTCTCCAGGCGGCGCGCCTGGCAGCCGACGTCATGGACGTCCCCACGCTGATCGTGGCCAGGACCGACGCCAATGGGGCCACACTTCTCACCTCCGACGTCGACGAGCGCGATCGACCGTTTGTCACCGGGGAGCGCACTGCGGAGGGCTACTACCGGGTCGATTGCGGTCTCGACTCCGCCATTGCACGAGCCCGGTCATATGCCCCCTATTCCGACCTGATCTGGTGTGAGACCGCACTACCCGACCTGGACGAGGCAAAGAGGTTCGCCGACGCCGTCCACTCCGAGTTCCCCGGCCAAATGCTGGCCTACAACTGCTCGCCCTCGTTCAACTGGTCGAAGCATCTCGACAAGGGGGCGATCGCCCGCTTCAAGAAGGAGCTGGGGACGATGGGATATCGCTATCAATTCATCACTCTCGCCGGGTTCCACGCCCTCAACGTCACCATGTTCGAGTTGGCCCTCGGCTATGCCGAGGAGGGGATGCCGGCCTACGTCGAGCTTCAGGACCGGGAGTTCGCCATGGAGGCGGCCGGCTACACGGCGACCAGGCATCAGCGCGAGGTCGGGACCGGGTATTTCGACCTGGTGAGCCAAGTGGTGTCCGGTGGCAGCGCTTCGACGCTGGCACTCGCCGGCTCCACCGAAGCGGAGCAGTTCTAGACCGGGAGCCGGATCCGGTTCGCGGGGCAAGGCTCACTGTTGGTCGGTACCGTTCGGGTCGCATGGTCGACGACCGAACACCAGACGACCAGACGCCACCCGTTCCCGGTCAGCCGTTGACCCCTCCCAATCTGGGAGGACAGCCCGCCCCATCGGGGATGAGCGGCTGCGCCAAGGCGGCCCTCATCATCGGTGCGGTCGTGTTGGTCGTTGGTGTCGTATTGGTTGGGCTCCTGATAGTCGGGGTGATGCGCTTCGCCGACGACCTCGAAGGGGCATTCGAGGGTGCGCCTTGTCGGTACATGACCGACGAAGAGGCCTCCGACGCCATCGGAGCACCGGTGCAGGCGGTCTCCGGTGACAGCGCCCTGGGGGCGGTACTCGGCCTGATACGCGACACTCGTCTCCTCGCCGACTCTCCCTCGTGCTACATCAGCAACGAGGGCTCCGACATCCAGGTCTGGATATCGGTGCACGACGGCGGCGATGCAGCCCAGGTCTTCGCCGCCGGCGCTGCGGTGGCCGCCGGCCAGGTGGTGTCGTCGACCGAGACAGACTCCGGGACCATCACCGTCGAGACCGAGCCGTTCCGGGGTGAGGACGTCCCCGGGCTCGGGGCCGAGGCGTTCTGCGTGGAGGTGGGGCCGACGGTTTCGGGAGGCGTGTTCGCCCGCTCCGAGGAGCGTGTGGTCTTCGTGACGGCACTCGCCGCCGCCGAAGCCGAAGGCGGCGACCTGTTCGACGGCTCCTTGTGCCAGAGGGCGGTGCCGCTGGCACGCGCCCTGCTCGGATGAGGACAGCGGTTTGGAAATGCGGGGACTGGGGCAAGTAGTCTTGGTCCCCGGAAACATCCTGTTTTCCTCGGAGGGAAACCCGCATGAGCATCGTCCACGTCGTGGGCACCGGAACCATCGGTGAGCCCCTGATCGGGCTTCTGGCGGACAACAAGGAGCACTTCGGAATCGATGAGGTGACCTTTCACAAACGCACCCCGCTTCTCACCGAGCGGGCCAAGGTCGCCGATCTCGAGGGCCGTGGAGCCGTGCTCTCCGTCGATGAAGATCGCTTCTCCAGCTTCGAGGAGTTGGGTCACGCCCCCAAGTACGAGGCACGTGAGGCCATCGAGCGCGCCACCGTCGTCATCGACTGCACCCCGGTGGGCAACAAGATGAAGGACGAGTTCTACAACCACGCCGACGGCCCGGTCGGCTTCATGGCGCAGGGCTCGGAGTTCGGGTTCGGCAAGATGTACGCCCGGGGGATCAACGACGACGCACTCGTCGCCGGCGAGGACAAGTTCCTCCAGATCGTCTCCTGCAACACCCACAACATCGCGGTGCTGATCAAGTCGCTGGCCATCGACGCCGACGGGACCAGCCATCTCGAGGACGGCCGTTTCCTCTGCATGAGACGAGCCAACGACATCAGCCAGGACGACGGCTTCGTCGCCAGCCCAACAGTGGAGGCGCACAAGGACGAGCGGTTCGGCACCCACCATGCCCGTGACGCGCACCAGCTCTTCGACACCCTCGGCTACGACCTGAACCTGTACTCGTCGGCGGTGAAGATCAACACGCAGTACATGCATTCGATCCAGTTCTCGCTCCAACTCGACGAGGACATCACGGTGGAAGATGCGAAGGAGCGGCTCATCTCGAACACGCGGGTGGCGGTCACCTACAAGACGTCCGCCAACCAGGTCTTCTCCTTCGGCCGGGACCACGGCTACTACGGCAGGATCATGAGCCAGACCGTCGTCGCCCTGGACACGCTGGCGGTGCGCAACGGCAACGAGGTCGTCGGCTTCTCCTTCACCCCACAGGACGGCAACCCGCTGCTCTCGACAGTGGCGGCCATGCTCTGGTACCTCGAGCCCGAGACCCTGGACCGCCGCATCGACATCCTTCGCCGCTACCTGTTCCGCGAGATCTGATGGAGGCGAAGGCGGAGGCCTTCGCCGAAGAGGCAATCCGCGCCGTGGGCCGTCACGACGTCCCCGGAGCTCGCATCGCAGTCACCCAGGCCTACGAACTGGACCATTCCCTGGGCCCGCTGGTAGATGTCGTGCACCTGGCCTGCGCCGAGATCGAAGAAGAGGGCCGACTGAGCACCTCGACCTGGAACACCCTGGCCGACGCCGTGGGCGTCGGCCATCTGCTGGTGGTCGTGGAGAGCTCCCGGGAGTGATCGCCTACCTGAGGTACGTGGCGCCATATATGG
>JBOGEU010000018.1:0-2022 GCA_050741995.1 Acidimicrobiia bacterium
GATCGAGGACCACGTCATCGAGCTTCCCGAGGTCGACGGCAAGCGAATTCCAGTGCTGTACCCGGACTGCAACGGCCCCTACCGGTTCGCGCCGGGGCAGATGGTGATCATGTTTGGCTGCTCCGTCACGAATCTGACGACGGCGGCTGGAACCTTCACCTGGGCCATGATGGGCCCGCTCACCGGCAACGTTGCCGTTGCCCCGCTAGCAGGTGGCCCGGTGGCGATCGGTCCGGCGGCGGTAGTCGCGGTCATGCCGCCGTTCGTCGCCACGCGCGGGGCCAACTTGCCTTCCACTTGGCGCTTCCGGGTAACGGCCACGGATCCGCCGACGACGGTCTTTCCCGGCGGCGTCGTGCTCGGTTTTCCCGACAGTAGCGATGCCATCGTTGAGTTCACCGAAGACGTTCCATCGGAAGAACCGACGAAGGTCGCCGACCGGGAAGAGGTGAGCCCTGGGGAGTACATCACCTACTCCATCACCGTTCCGGCCAATCCGGACTTGGATCAGCCGGCCGACGCAACCTTCATCGATCCGATCCAGGTGGAGTTCTTCGACTCGCAGGGTGGGCTGGTCCTGCAGGAGCTGACCTGCAACATCGGCGAGTGCTTCTATGACGACAGCACCAACGACGTCGTCTGGACCGGCTCGCTCAATCCCGGCGACATCGTCGAGATGAGCTTCATGATCCTGGTTCCGGAAGACCTGTTGCCGAGCGAATACCCCGAGGAATATCTCAACTGCATCCAGGGCTACGACGGCGTCCAGGAGTTCTTCGACATCTGCATCTCGACCGCCGTGGAGTTGCCCGAGGAGCCGGAGCCGCCATCGACCTAAACAGCAAGCGGGCGTTCCCAATCAACTGGGGACGCCCGCTCCGCCTCAAAGCCAGCCCTCAGCCGATCCTCGCCAGGCGGTGCTGGAGGCTGCCACGAAAGCGCTCGGCAAGCTCGGGCAGAGCGGCCAGCGCCTGGATCTCTTCGGTATCCCGGCCCCGGCGGACGCCGGCCACCCGGCGGATGGTCCATTCGGGATGAGGACGCCCGGTCAGCCTGAGATCCTGCCCGGCCTCGATGTGGCCCTGCTGGAGGGTGCGGTAATACCAGCCGGTCCAGCCCAGCTCTTCGACGCGGGCGGTTAGCGTCGGGATGCCGTGCCGACGGGCGATCTTCCAGCAGGGCCCGCGCGGGTTGGTGACCTGGATGAGCGCGTCGCCGACCTCGAAGGTGTCGCCGATGCTGACGCTGTCCTCGTCCAGGTCCTCGATCGTGAAATTCTCGCCGAATGCGCCGTGGGGGAAATCCGGGCGGCCAAGCTCGGCCCGCCAGTGGGCATAGTGCGCGGCGGCGTAGCCCAGGATCGACTGGTCCGGGCCGCCGTGGACCGCGAGATCGTCCTGCCGGTCGCCGTCGAGATTCAGCTCGCCCAGCCAGACCGGCCCCTCGACCGGCGCCTTCATGATCGCGCTCGACCAGGAGCGATCCGGCCGGAAGCCGCCCTCGTCCTCGAAGATCTTTGGCATCCCCACCTGCACCGAGACCAACCGCATGCCACCCACCTTTGCTAAGCGTCCTCTTGCTGACTCTCCATGACAACCGAAACGATGACCCCGGTATTCCGCCGGAGCGGTCGCCGGACCTACGACGTTCTCCCGATGCGCGTCGGACAGCGGTCGCGCAAGATGACAGCGCATTGATTGATTGAAAGGATGACACGCTCATGACGCTGCTGCTGCCCGACCACGCCCGCCAACGGCTCTGCTATCTGACGACAACAGGCAGGATCACCGGCAACCCGCACGAGATCGAGATCTGGTTCGCCCAGGGCGAGGGCGACCGCATCTACATGCTTTCCGGGGGCGGCCGTAACAGCGACTGGGTGCTGAACTTGATCGCCGACCCCGCCGTCACCGTCCGGATCGACGGCGCGACCTACCCGGCTCGGCAATCCCCATCGACAACCACCCCGAAGAACCCCTCGCCCGCCAGTTCCTCGCGACCAAGTACCAGAACTGGTCCCCC
>JBOGEU010000019.1:0-2276 GCA_050741995.1 Acidimicrobiia bacterium
GTGTCCGCTTCGGCGCCCAGCACAGCCAGAGCGTCGAGAACTGGGCGATGATGATCCCCGGCCTCAAGGTTGTCGCCCCTTCCACCCCGGTCGATGTCATCGGGCTCATGGCCGCCTCGATTCGCGACCCCGACCCCGTGGTCTTCTTCGAACACAAGTCGTGGATGGCGACGAAGGCTGAAATTCCCGAAGGCGAGATCGTCGATCAACTGGGTCGGGCACGAATCGTTCGTGACGGTACTGACGTGACCATCGCCGCCCTCGCCCTCATGGTCCCCCGCGCCCTGGAGGCTGCTGAGCAGCTGGCAGCCGACGGGATCTCGGCAGAGGTGATCGACGTGCGGTCGCTGGTCCCTCTGGACACCCAGACCATCCTCGGCTCGGTCGCCAAGACCAGCCGGTTGTTCACCGTCGAGGAGAATCCCCGTCTCTGCGGCTGGGGCGCCGAAGTGGCGTCGATCGCGGTTGACGAGGTCTTCTGGGACCTCGACGGCCCGGTGGTCCGCATCACCACGCCCCACATCCCCCTCCCGGCTGCAGAGGCCCTGGAGGACATGGCTATACCCTCGGTCGAGGTGATCGTGGAGACGGTGACCAAGCGTTTGGGCTGAGCCGGCCTTCGCTCCATTGCCCCTCGGTCCCAGCCCGACGTTCCTAACGTGATCGGTCATGGAGCACCACCCCGCCGGCTCGACCTGGTGCTGATCGAATGAGCGGTCTGCGACCCCCGCCCCGCGAGGAGACGCCGACCAGGGTTTTCCTCCGGATCCTCGTGTTGATCGTCCTCGTGCTGGCGGCCGGGGGTGTGGTGTGGGCCGCAGTCACCCAGCAGAGGGTGACCCTGATCGAGGACACGTCGCTCGACGAGTTGGACCTGGAGCCGATCGTGACCAGCAACGGCACCTCGCTGAACGTGGTCCGCGAGGGCACGGGAACCGTGCCCCTGGTCCTGCTCCACGACATCGACATCGCCGGGAGTGTCATCTGGGACGGTGTCGTCTCGGATATCGATCCCAAGTTCGAAGTGATACGCATCGACCTCCCCGGTTTCGGCCTGAGCGAGCGAATCCCGGTCGAGGGCACGCCACACACCGTTGCCTCGATGTCGGTGGAAGTGGCCGATGTCATCGGGCAGACCCTGGGGCAACCCGTCGTGCTCGCCGGGGTCGGCCTCGGTGGGGAGGTGGCGGCGGAGGTCGCGGTGACCATGCCGGAGCTGGTGGCCGGTTTGGTCATGATCGACGTCGACTTCTACAAACCCGACGGTTGGGTCGAGTTCGTCGAGAAGCTGCCCTTTTTCGGGAGCGCGGCGACATATGCCTTCGACACCGGCGGTCCCTTCGCGGTCGATCGGTGGGCTCCCAATTGTGAGTCCGGTGGTTGGTGCCCGTCCCAAAGCCAGGCCGAGGCCCGCGAGCTGGCGGAGACGATCGTGGGCACGACCGAATCGGTCAGAGCATTTCGCCGCACCCCCGCCGCCTCATTGGTGCCGTCGAAGCTCGATGAGATCACCGCACCTGTCCACTATCTGTGGAGCCAGGCAGGTGATGTCCCACGAGAGTCCGTGGACAGGGTCGAGGAGGCATTGCCCGACGCCGAGTTCGACGTCTTCTCCGACGCCTGGAAAGTCCACCTCGACCACCCCGGTGAGGTGGCGGCGGCGATAGCGGCCCTCGCCTCTTGAATTCGAGCGTTCACACGACGTCGAATCGGATCGAATGCACCACGTTGTTGGCGTAGCCCCCCTCGTTCCACCGTGGTGTCATCGGCTGCGTGTTCCCGCCGGCGTCGGTGGCCCGGGCCATCAGGCTGCACGGGCCGGCGGCGAAAGTGATCTCCTGGCTCCACGCGACGGCAGCGAGATCGTCCGGGCCCGGTCTCAGACTCGCCTCCTCCCAGGTCTTCCCGGCGTCGGTTGACAATTCGACCCGGGCGATGGCGCCCCGGCCCGACCAGGCCGATCCTTGAACACTCACCTTGCCCGCAGGCAACTCGGCCCCGTGCTCGGGCTGGGCGATGACCGACCTGACCTGGATCCTCCCCACCGGGGAGCCATCCTCGAATTCGTCGTCGCCGCGATATCGGTACCGGTTGACGAAATGACCGACGAAAGTCTCGGTGACAGCCTCGATCCGTGTCAGCCACTTCACCGACTTCATCGCGTAGTGCCCGGGCACCACGAGTCGGATCGGCCCGCCATGCTCGTGAGCCAGCGGCTCGCCATCCAGGTGGGTGACGATGAGCGGGACCGGCGACCGGGCCAGGCCGACATCGAG
>JBOGEU010000020.1:0-1245 GCA_050741995.1 Acidimicrobiia bacterium
ACGGTGACCGACTTGATGACCTCGAGGTCGTCGACGTCGATCACCGAGACGTCGTTGCTGACCCCGTTGGTGGTGTAGAGAAACTTCTCGTCCCCCGAGAACGCCATCTGCCACACCCGCTGGCCGACCAGGAGATACTTCTCGACCTCGAAGGTCTTGGCATCGATCACCGCGACGCGGTTGGCCGGGCCGAGCGCCACGAAGGCGAGGCTGCGGTCGTGCTTGATGCGGATCCCGACCGGCTGGATCGCCTCGTCCGGCAGGCCCGGGACCGCGAAGGTGATCTTGTGCTTCACCTGGCGCGTGGCGTTGTCGATCACGCTCACCGTGCCGCCGACCTCGGAGCTCACCCAGACCTCGGCATCGTCGTTGGTGAACTCGGCATAGCGCGGCCGCTGGTCGACCAGCACGTTGTCGGTGATCTCGTGGGTCTCGGCGTTGATGAAGTGCGCCATGTTGGTGGTCTCGGAGGTGTTGACGATCCACTTGCCGTCGTGGCTCACCCCCACGCCCTCGGGCTCGACGCCGACCGGGATCTCGGAGAGCACGCTCCCCTTCGCGATGTCGAGCACGGTCACCATGTTGTCGTCCTCGTTCGCCACATAGAGCAGGCTGCTGTCCGGCGACAGCGCCATGCGCTCCGGATCGGGGCCCGAGGGCAGCGTGCCGACGATCTTGCGGGTCTCGGTGTCGAGCACCTGGATGGTGTCGTCGTCCGAGGCGCAGATGTAGAGGTGGCGCCCGTCGTTGCTCAGGGCAATGCCGCGCGGGCGATGGCCGACCGGCACGGTCTCCGTCACCTCGAGGCTGTCGCCGTCGATGATGCTGTTGGTGTTGCTGCGCTCGTTCGACACGTAGATCTCGCCGGCCGCGGCCGGCAGGCACACCCCCAGCACCGCGAGCAGCCCGACCAGCGGGACCATCCTCCTCATCTCCCTTTCTCCCTTAAAGTCAGTTCAGACGGCACGAGGTCTCGGGCTCGTCGTAGCCCAGCGTGTCGAGCGGCGTCCTCCGGTGCAGAAACTGGTCCTGCGGTGATACCGACACCAGCATGCGCGCGGTGGTCAAGAGGATCGGCTCGCGGACCTGCTGGTTCCATTTTCGGAAGGTCAGGGGCTCGCCCTTGAAGGCGGCGATCTCGAACTTGTCGCCCATGATGTAATCGTGGAGCTGCTTGGCATCCGCGCTCTGGGTCCGGGTCACGGCCTCGCCGATGGTGCGCACCGCGAGCCAGGCGTTGTAGTC
>JBOGEU010000021.1:0-1330 GCA_050741995.1 Acidimicrobiia bacterium
TTGGGGGGCACGCCGTCGGCCGGCCACCGCTCGACGGCGGTCGCGAACGCCTCGGCGGCCGCCTCCTCGGCGATGTCGAGGTCACCGAAGCGCCTGGTCAGGGCGGCGACCACCCGGGCCCCGCTCCTCGTGGTGGGCCCGGGTGACCGCCTCGCGGACGTCGACCCTGTTCACAGGAACGGCCGCACCTCAACCCTGCGGTTGCACTGCTTCGACCCCTCGGCGGCGAGCTTGAGCGCCACGTCGAGGTCGGGGGCCTCGATGATCCAGAAGCCGCCGAGGTACTCCTTGGACTCCCGAAAGGGCCCGTCGGTGACCATCGCCTCCCCACCCCGGTTGTCGATGACGGTGGCCGTGTTGGGCGAGGCGAGGCCGCCGGCGAAGACCCAGTGGCCCTCGGCCTGGAGCCGGTCATTGAACACGTCGATCGCAGCCATCTCGTCCGGGGTGGCGAGGCCGGCCTGGTCGTGGATCACGGAAATCAGGTACTGCATCTGAAGATCGTCTCCTGTGGTGTCGAGACAGCTTGGTAGACCGGTCAGGGACTTCAAGCCGTTGCGTACTGCGGGCGCCCGGCCGGCCGGAAGACCTGGATCGTCACGCCCTTCGAGTCGACTCGCGACTCGACCATGTCGAGCGCAAGATCCGGGCCGGCGTCCGGGAACAACCGCGCGCCCTGGCCGAGAACCACGGGAACGACAATCAGAGTCATCTCGTCGACCAGATCGTTCTCCAGCAGCCACCGGGTCAGGGTGCCACTGCCGTGCACCTGCAGCTCACCCCCTGGCTTGGCCTTCAGGTCCGCGATGGCGGTGGCAAGGTCGTCGGACAGGACGGTGGTGCCCGACCACTCCGGATCGGCGAGTGTGGTCGATGCCACGTACTTGGGCTGTGTGTTCAACGCCTGCCAGACGGGCTCCCAGCCAGGGACATCCTCGATCGTCAAGGACCCCCACGAGCCGGCGAACAGCTCGTAGGTCCGCCGGCCGAGCAGGAACGCGTCGGCGCGCTGGTAGGTCTGGTTGATTAACGTCGCGGTGTCCTTGTCGCCCTTCCCGCGGGCCCATCCGCCGCGCTCGAATCCGTTCCTGCGGTCATCCGACGCGGCGCCGTTTCCCTGCATCACTCCATCGATGGTGACCTGAGTCATGGTCGTCAGCTTCATGATCGTGGCTCCTTTCCCTTGGCGCCGCCCCTTGTGGGCGGCCTCACCCCCACTACGAACAGCACCGCCCCGATCCGACACCCCCTCCCGGATTTCTTTAAAGAAGTTTCCGGGACGCCGGTCGTCAGCGATCCCGGCAGTGTTGCGGTCCATGTTCATCCGCCC
>JBOGEU010000022.1:0-1048 GCA_050741995.1 Acidimicrobiia bacterium
GGGCTGGATCGATCTCTCCTCGATCTGGGCCGACCAGAACACGGCCGACCTCGCGATCACCATCCTCACGGTCCTTCCCTATTTGCTCTATCTGACCCTGACCGAGTGGAAGACCCCCCATGCCACCTGGGGAAGCGAAGGGCGGGGATCGCGGTGGTGGGTCGCGAGGGTGGCCCGCCCACGGGTGCAGCGGTGGTGGTGAGAAACCTGATCAAGGTCATGCCCTGGCAACTGGGCCACATGGGGACGACACGGCTGGTGGCCTCGACCGTGGACCCGGCGGCGATCTGGTTCGAGGTGGCGTCCCTCGTCCTCCTCGCCCTGATCGTCGTCCCCATCCTGTTCCGACGACCCGGTATTCACGACCTGGTGGCCGGCACCCGGGTGGTGCCCGTCGAGATCACAGGGGGAAACGGAACCCACGTCTCCCCGAAGTAGTTTCTCACACGACCATCGCGACCACCACCACTCCTGGCGAGGTCAACCTGATCGACCCGATGGCGGGGACCCTGGCCGGGGTGGCCGTGGGCCAGGGGCCGGTCGACACCATCATAGAGACCTTCGACCACGCCTACCGACCAGCCGATCGAGACACCGGATGGGGGCCCAACGACTGTTTTGGAGTCCTCACCCATCGATATGTCATCTCGGGGCCACTCGCCGTCGATCTGGAGGAGGTCGAGGGGAGCCGGCTGCTCCTCGGATACGGCTATCGGATCGAGCCCGGGGCCAGCGTCGAAACCTCGCCGGAGGTCATCGAGTTGCCCGGCGGATCGTGTTCGGAATGAGCTGCGGCGAAGCGGCCGATCAGTACCCGGACGGCGCCTACCCAACGAAACACTCGAGATCGACGGGCTGTGGGTGACGTCCCGGTGGGTGACTGATCGGTCCTTGCGGTCCCGAGCCCTACCATTGTCGGCAACACCCCAGGAGCCTTTTTGATCTTCTCCGACCGTTCCATACGGGAGGCCATCGACTCGGGTCTGATCCAGATCGACCCCTTCGAGCCCTCTTTCGTCCAGCCCTCGTCGGTCGACCTCAGGGTCGG
>JBOGEU010000023.1:0-10963 GCA_050741995.1 Acidimicrobiia bacterium
AGCTGCGAGACGGCTTGATGCTGTGCCCGCAACCCGACGGTCGGTTGGTCACGCTTCAGGTCGAGGGCGGGGACATGATCAACTTCCCCGCCGGTGAGGGAGGCATCGCCACCTACGTACGAGTCGAGCGCTGATCCTCAGCCGATGAGTTGGTCGGCGATGTCGCGGAGGTCGGCGCCGGTCGTCTCAGGCATCGTCGTGGGGAGGCTCCAAAGCGAACCGGGACGCTCGAGGAACGCCCCTTGGGCTCCGGCCTTGATCGCCCCGGCCACATCCCAATCGTGGGCGCTGATCAGCATCGAGTTCGAAGTGTCGACGTCCATCGCCTTGGCTGCGTGGTGGTAGGTCGCCGGGTCGGGTTTGAAGCGACCAACCTCTTCGACCGAGATCACACGCTGGATGAAGGTGTGCAAGCCGGCGTTCTCGATCTGGACGTTGGCAGCCTTCGTGCTCCCGTTGGTCAACGCAGCGGTGCGGAAGCCGGCGTCGAGCAGGCGCTCGAGTGCGGGGATGACATCGAGGTGCGCGGGAAGGATGGCGAGCCGGGTCACGATCTCCGTCGCGGTTGCCTCGTCGAGCTTGACACCGTGCCTCTCCGCCACGAGAAGCAGCGCCTCGACCCCTATCACCCCGAAAGCCCGATACTCGTCGAGCTGGTTGGCCACCAGGGCCCCGTGCAACATCCGGGCGAACCACTCGCCCATCGGCTTGCGGCTGCCGAACACATCCTCGAAGTCGATCTCCAGGGGCGACAGGTCGAGGAGGGTCTCGTTCACATCGAAAACAAGGACACTCGGCTTCACGTCGTCGGAATCGTCCGCACTATCACAGCCAAGGCGTCGTAGGTCCTCTCGCCCATGTGCTTGTCGTCTTCGTCGAGCAGGTTCGCCATCACCTTCAAGGTCCATTCCATCAACGAACGGTTGCGAATCCCGGTGTGGGCCAGGGTCCGCATGACCGTCGGGTTACCGATCAACTTCACGAAGATCCGGGCCATCTTGTAATAGAGCCCGTACTCATCTTCGAGTTGCTGTGGATATCGGCGCAAAAGGCCCAAATCTCCAGTGCCAAGTGCCCGTCCGATGTGGTCGGCGGCGATCCGACCCGTCTCGTAGGCGTACGAGATGCCCTCACCGTTCCAGGGGTTGATCGCCCCCGCGGCGTCACCGATGGTTATCCAATTGGCTCCGACCAGCGGCCCCTTGGAGAATGCCATGGTCAGCTTGCCTCCCACCGGCTCGGTGAGCTTCGACTCCTCGCCGAACTCCCAGTACTCGGGAGCTGCGGCCACGTAATCGGCCAGCATCTTCGTGGTGTTGACATGCTTCCATCGCTTGAAGGTGGAGAGGAGGCCGATACCGACATTTACCGTCCCGTCTCCCAGAGGGAAGACCCACCCGTATCCGGGCATGGTCGCACCGGTCGAGTCTCGAAGATCCAACTGGCTCTCGAGGAATGGATCGGTGGAACGCGGTGAGCTGTGGTAACCGCGGGCGGCGAGCCCCATCGGGTAGTCCTTGCGACGTGCAGTTCCCAGATCACGTCCGAACCGGTTCATCGAACCGTCGGCGATGACGGTGATGTCGGGCGTCGTCATCTCCTCGCTCCCATCGTGAGCGAGGGCAACGGTGGTCAACAGCCCTTCTTCGATCACCGGAGTGGCCAGGGTCTTCTCCATTATCCTGACTCCCTGCTTCTCGGCCAGAGTGGCCACCTGCCCGTCGAGATCGCTCCGACGCATCACGCCACCCCAGTTGGGGAATCGAGAGTGATCGGGCCAGGGGAGCTCGAGCATCAGATCGTCGCCTGCGTAAGAGCGAAGCCCGGTGATCTTGTGAAACTCGGCGACGTCGAAGTCGAACCCCATGTCCTGGAGCTGAAGGACCGCACGCGGCGTCAGCCCGTCGCCGCACGTCTTGTCCCGGGGGTATTCCTTCTTCTCGACCAGGGTCACATCGTGCCCGGCACGGGCCAGCCAGAAGGCAGCGGCCGAGCCGGCGGGGCCTCCACCGACAACGAGAACGGAGGGAGAGGGCATCGAGTCGAGAGGTTAGATACCGACACCTGGTACCCGGCACCCGTGGATCGGTTTGGCTGACCCGGTTCCCGGAAAGGCGACGGTAACGTCGGCTTGTGAATGAAGTCCCAAAGGCGACCGTGGTCCGACTCCCCCGTTATCTGCGGCTGCTGGAAGACCTCGACCAGTCACGTGATGTGATCAGCTCCGAGGAGCTGGCAGTGGCTGCCGGGGCGAATGCGGCCAACGTCAGGAGGGACCTCTCCCACATCGACTTCCATGGCGTCAGGGGGATCGGATACTCGGTCAACGAGTTGAAGGAGCGAATACGTCAGGAGTTGGGGATCGCCCAGCGAAGACGGGTGGCGATCGTCGGAGCCGGGAACCTGGGCCGGGCCCTGGCGAATTATGCAGGGTTGAGTCGCCGCGGTTTCGACGTCGTCGCCCTCTACGACACCGACGCCAAGAAGGTCGGCTCCCAGATCGGGAGTGTCACCATCCAGCATCTCGACGTGCTGGACGGGGATTGCCAGGACAAGAACTTCGAGATCGCCATCCTCGCCGTCCCCGCAGTGGCGGCTCAGCAGGTCGCCGAGAGACTCGTCGAGCATGGCATCCACTCCATCCTCAACTTCGCCCCGGTGCGGGTCAAGGTCCCTGAAACGGTGTCGGTGCGTCATGTGGACCTCTCGATGGAGCTCCAGGTCCTCAGCTACTACGGAAGTCGCCTCTGACGAGCACAGCTAGGCGCTGGACTTCTCCTGCACCTCTTCGTATTGGTTGAGGGCGACCAGGAAGACGAGGAAGAGCACCGCCGAGACCAACAGATAGGTGATGGGGATGATCCGGATCTCGAACGCGTTGAGACCTTCGATGTCGTCGGGCTTGGGGCCGCGGGGCGCATAGACCACGAACAGCATCGAGGTGATGGTGAGCCAGCCGAAGACGGCGGCACCGGTGACCAGGAACCCGAGCCTCTTCCCGAGGTTGGTGTAGTTGAACAGATAGATCGAGCCGTAGAACAAGCCCACCGCGGCCAGGGTCAGAATGATCCCCGTGACGAAGAGATTTGCCGATAGCAACGACCGGAAGAACTCACGGAAGAACATTCACACCCTCCCTTCCGTCCATATTGCCCGCCCTCACGTAGCGGGCCAGCAGAGAAATGTCCTCAGCGCTGAGATTGGGGCCGAACGCCGGCATCCGACCCGAGCCGAACCCGTTCAGGCCGTAGGGGATCTGCTCCTCCGAGCCGTTGGTGATGAACTGGATCAGCAGGTCGTCCTCCGGGTTCTCCGCAGATTCGCCGAATTGGACCAGGGGTCGCCCGTCCCACAGTGCGGGACCGAACCCGCCGGAGCCCGCCTCCTGGGTGAAGGGCACCCCGGCGCTGTATCCGGCGGTGTGACAACGGGCGCAGTTGGAGTTGAAGATGCCGACCGCCCGCCGGGCATCCTCGATCGACGCTCCCATGGCCTCGGCCACGCCGTCGAAGTCGATGGCATAGGTCTTGCGCTCCAACGACTCCTCGAGAAACTCCAAACCCGCCTGCTCATTGGCGAGGAGGTTGGCTTGATTGTTGGCTGTGATGGCGAGGGTGGTGGCCAACGACTCGAGGTTCCCGACAAAGCTCGCAGCCGTCGTGGCATCGGGCTGACCGCCGACTGACGCCGCGTTGGTCGGGTCCAATGCGATGAGTGTCACCTGGGTCGGTGCCGTTGCGGTGATCGCGGCCGCCACCTGATTGGTAACGACGGACTCGGCGCCGGTGGACAGCCCGTCGCCATCGGGATCGGAGCCTTCGTCGATGGCAGCAGTCGCATCCGTGGAGAGGCCGGCGGCAGCTTCGATCGGCTCCTCTGCCGCCGCCGCCTCGTCGAGGGCGGCGACCAGGGCCTCGGCGCCGGCGAGATCCTCGACGGCGTCGGGGACCTCGATCCCGGCCTCATCGGCACTGGCCCGTGTCTCTTCGAGAGTGGCGAGGGCGCCCGAGCCGAGTCCCACGTCGGGGTCGACCGTGCCCTGCTCGATGGCGGTCTCGATAGCAGTGATGCTGGTGATGACGATCGGATCGGTCTCGGACGCTGCCTGCAACGCGGCCAGTGCCGCCTCAGCGGCATCGGAATCGGCGACGGCGGGATCGAGGGTCACCGGCTCCATGATCTGGAAGCCGGCGATCGCCTGCTGGGAAATCGTCGAGAGCTCGGCCTCGGCGGCATCGGACAAGCCGTCGGCGTCGGTGTCGATCCCGTCCCCGGCGGTGTCGAGGGCGCGGCGGGCGTCGGTGGCGAGCGGGTCGGCGAGCTCCAGGTCAGCCTTTGCTGACTCGATCTGGGCCACCACCTGTCGCTGCTTGATGATCTCGGCCTCGACCGTGGCGTCGGCGCCTTCGATGGCGGCGAGGGCATTCTCGATGCCGGGCTCGATGTCGGCCAGATTCTGGGGTTGGGTGACCTGAATGGTCTTCAGGTAGTTGACCACGTCGCCCACCTGGTCTTCGTTGAGAGGACCACCACCGGGAAGCCCCCAGGCGGGCATGGGTGTGTTGCCACGGCCGTATGTGACCCAGAAGGCCACTTCGTCCTCCGAGTACCTGAGGAGCACGTCGTTGAGTGAGGGGACGGCCCAACTCACCGTGACCCCCGACCGCTTCTCCACATAGTTGGTGACACCACCCGAGCCCTCCGGCCCGTGACATGAGAAACAGGCGAACTCCTCGACGATGTGCGCCCCGCGGGTGATGGATGCCTCGGCGAACTCGTCGACGAATCCCTCCTGCCGCTGCGGCTCGCTGAGGAAATAGAGGGGCAGGGAGATCGCCAGAAAGGCGGAGAAGACGATCGCCGCCTTCTGCCCTCCCTCGAGCCGCCGGGTCTCGATCTCCTCGTCGTTGATCCCGGGCCGCACATTCGGAGCCACCTCTTCGCCGCCCCGGTTGCGGATGGCGGACACGAAGAGCAGGCCCAGCCAGGCGATACCGGCCACAACGGCCATGACCGTGATGATGTTTACCGTCATGCCTCTGCCACGGCCCCGATACAGCTCGGCCCCTGTGGGTACTCGACTGTTCGCTCGGGAGCGCGTGGGGTCTGGATGATGGTTCCTGTGCGGATCCAGAGGTTGTTGCCTCGGACCTCGATGACGAACCGATCGAGGTTTCTCGGGGCCGGGCCGGCGAAGTACTCACCGATGGCGTTGTACTTGGAGCCGTGACAGGGGCACTCGAAGCCCTGTGATGGAGCACACCAAGGGACCCGGCATCCGAGATGGACACATCGCATGTAGAGAGCCATCAGCCCTTCTACGGCCACGCTGTTCCCGGTGAACTGCTCGGAGAGCTGGTCGGGGGCCGGGACGAGATATGCACGGGCCTCGGGGATGAACAGGGGCAGGACGGTCCCGGTCGAGGTGAAGACCTGGCGACGGAGATCGCTCACCGGCCCGGCGTTGATGTCGGCACCAAAGCCGCCGGTCAGCTTGGGCCAAAAGAATGCGAGAGAGGTGAGCCCGAACAGGGCGAGGAACGAGAAGAAGCTACCGGTGATCGCCCGGTTGAAGAACTGGCGACGGGTGACCCCACCCTCCTCCGGCGACATCTCGACGATGCGCTGTGCCTCGACGATCTCCACCACCGACCGAGGCTCCTCTACCGGGGCCGCCGCCTCTTCTTCCACGACCGGCTCCTCGACCTCTTCGACCGGCTCGGCCGGTGTGTCCACCACGATCGGGGCGAAGTGCCTGTCGGCCGCCCTGGTCTCCGGGGACAGCCCGATGAAGGGGTCCGGCTTCTCGACTGTCTGCGAGCGCCGGAAGGCGACGGCGAAGGCTCCGGCCGCCCCGAGAATGGCCACGACCGCGACCGCGATCAGGGCGACGGTGGTCAGATTCATTCGAATGACACCCAGTCTTTGAGGTCGTCGAAGAACACACCGTCCTTCCATGGATAGGAGAAGTTGAAGCCGCGACCACGGAAGAGCACCCCGAAGATGGTGAGCGTGGCGGCCCCGGCCAAGAACACCGAGTAGAGGGCAATGGCGAACTTGCGATCGGTGGGCCGGGTCGACGGGTTCTTGTCGACGAAGGGCACCATCATGAACCCGATGATCCCGGTCACGGTCGGAACCATCACCCCGGCGATCTGGGGGTCGAAGTAGGACAACAACTCCTGAAGGCCGAGGAAGTACCACGGGGCCTTGGACGGGTTGGGGGTGGAGTTGAAATTGGCCGGATCGAGCAACGGCGAGTGGATGACGACAGCCATGATCACCAGGACGCCGGTGATCAGGAGCAAGGCACCGAACTCCATCAGCATCAGGTGGGGCCAGGTGTTCACCTTGTCCGTCGGCTCGGCTTTGACGGTCTGGATCGCCCGCGCCTTGACCACCGTCAACAGACGTTGGGTGCGGACTCCCTCGGGTGTCCCCTTGGGGGGGACCACCGGACGGGGGCTGACCACGGCGGCGACCTTGCCGTTCCCCGAGCCATTGCCGGACGGCTCCGGCCTCTCCTCGACCGCGGTGGCCACCGCGGCGGCCGCCGGCTCGGGCGCCTCCTCTTCCGGGGACGGGGCTGGAGCGGGGGTGGCTTCCTCGGCAGGCGAGGTTCCGGCCTCAGCCTCCTCAGCCTCTGCCTCCGCGGCCTCGGTCTCAGGCGCCTCCGCCTCCGCGGCCTCGGTCTCAGGCGCCTCCGCCTCCGCGGTCTCAGTCTCAGGCACCTCGGTCTCAGGGGCCTCCGTCTCCGCGGCCCCGGTCTCAGGGGCCTCCGCCTCCGCGGTCTCGGTCTCAGGCGCCTCGGTCTCAGGCGTCTCCGCGGCCTCGGTCGATGGTGTCGGGGTCGGCGGGGCTTCCGTCGGTGGCGCCGGGGACACCTCGGCCTCGGCCGTGATCTCTACCTCGGGCTCCTCCGCGGCGGCGTCGGCCGGGGATGGAACCTCGTCCACCGGTGCCGGCTCCTCCACCACCGACTCGATCGCCTCTTCGATCCCCTCCGACCGCTCAGCGGCCTGGTCCATGTTCGCTGCCAGCTCCTCTTCGGCGGCAGGCTCCGCCGGGGTCTCGGCCGCAGCCTCGGCAGGAGGCTCTTCGACCGGGGGTGGAGTGGGCGGCGCCTCACCTTTCATCTCCGCCATCACCTGCTCGACCGGCAGCCCCAGGGCCTTGGCCTTGGCCTCTGCCGATCTCCTGAGAAGACTTTCGGGGATTTCAGTCACAAGGACTCCTTAGAGAGGTCCGGAGATTCCGCCGTCCTTGCGCACCCGCCAGAAGTGGACGGCAAGGAAGAGGACGAGGATGAACGGAAGGGCGAGCACGTGCAGCACATAGAAGCGAAGCAGTGTGGCCGCAGATACCTCGACCCCCGCCAGCAAGGCGAATTTGACCTGCGCCCCCACCACAGGGACAAAGCCGGCCATGTTGGTCCCAACGGTCACCGCCCACAGGGCGAGTTGATCCCACGGGAGCAGATAACCGGAGAAGGAGAGGAGCAGGGTCAGGAATAGGAGGACCACGCCCACCACCCAGTTGAACTCACGTGGGGGCTTGTAGGCGCCGTGATAGAAGACACGGCTCATGTGCAGGAACACCGAGAGGACCATGAGGTGGGCGCCCCACCGATGCAGGTTCCTGACCATCGAACCGAACGCGACGTTGGTCGACAGTGCCTCGATGTCGGCGTACGCGGTCTCCGCCGACGGCGTGTAATAGAACATCAGGAAGATGCCGGTGATGGTGAGCAGGATGAAGAGGAAGAAGCTGAGGCCACCGAGACACAACGTGTAGGACAGCTTCACCCCGTGTCGCTTCACCTTCACCGGGTGGAGGTGATACAGGACATTGTTCATCACCACGTAGGAGCGGTTCCGGGGGCTGTCCGAGTAGCCCTTCTTGAAGGGCGAGCCGGGACGCAGGATCGACTCGGTGACCTGGGAGGCCCAGACCTTGTCGTTCACCTCTTTGATCTTGTCCAAGAGACCGGTTTTACCGTTGCCGTTAGCCAATCCGCCTCCTACCAGCGCATCCCATAGGCGTAACCATTCTTGAAATCACGCTGTCCGGTATCCAAATCCCAGGGTCGTCGGTCGAGACCGAGCTCCGCCGCCTGATCGGCGAGAGAGCCCTCGAACTTGCCCAGGGTGATGACGTTTGTCGGGCACCGGTCGACACACAGTGCACAGCGGGTGCACTCGTCTTCGTCGACCACGAAGAAGCCGAGGTTCTGGGGGTCTTCTCCCGGGTGATCGACGTTGACCCCCTCGGTGATGGCGTCGAGCGACAGGTAGTGGATGCACTTCCACGGGCAGATGTCGACACAGCCCTCGCAGAGGATGCACTCCGATTGATCGATGTGGAGGAACTGCTTGGGCCGCAGCTTGTCCGTGAAATAGTCGCCGTCCACCACCGCCAGCTGATAGTCGTCACGATAAGGAGGTGTCTCGTCGACCACGCCCTTGGGCATCTCACGCACCTCCCCTGGTCAGCGGTCGCCCGTACGGCGAGCGAGGCTCGGGCTTGGCGGCGGGAGCAGGCGCCCCCTGTCTCATCCGCTGCAGCTGAAGCGTGAACACCGCGGCCCCGGCAAGCATCACGACGTGATAGCCCATCGAAATCGAGTCCTTGATCGCGCCAAAGCTGATCTGGACCACGTTCCCGAGCACGAGCCAGGATGGAATGGTCACTGCCTGCCGTTGCGACGACCAGTCGAGATCGGTCTGGGCGAAGTTGAGCCATTCCGAGGGGACCATCCCGAAGATGATGACGAGCTCGATCCAGGTGACGAAGGCGGCGAACACGGCCCGCGCCCATGTCATCTTCTGGTTGAGGACGAAGGCGAGCAGGGCGCCGACCACCAGCATCTGCGATGCGGCGAAGACCACGAGGTATCCGATTCCCTTCAGGAGATGAGACCGCGGCACCCAGTCGAACACCCCACCATCTACATCTGCCGGCAGGCTGGTGAAGTGCACCCAGATCACCGCGATCACCAGGGTGACGAGACCGAAGCCGAGCAACCCCCAACCGATGCCCTTGCGTCTGCTGTCACTCAGTTCTGCCAGTCGGTACATCTCTCGTCTTCGGGCGTGGGTCAACTAGCTGTCAAGGCGTTTGTACCACAACCAGGGTCCTGTTCGAGAACCTGGGTACCCCGGCCAGAGGCGCATACTGGGCGCGGACGGAACGAATCCAGGAAGTAGTTATGCTCCCGCCGTCCCGTTCTCCGACGAGGAATCCGTTGGCCGCAACCCAAACTGCAGACATCAGAGCCCTCCTCGGCGGTGGCGCCGATGAGGATCGAGTCGCCGCCGCTCACTTCCTCGTAGGCGCCCTTTTCCTGGTGCTGGCCGGCGCCCTCGAGCTGTTCGCCCTGTTCTCGTTGCGTTTTTCCGGCCTCTCGCCGCTCAGCTTCGGGCGGCTGGAGGCGATGTCGAACGTCACCATCATGCTCGGTTTTCTCGTCGTCACGCTGACCGGCGGCATCTATTACGTCCTCCCCCGGCTCACCGGCGCCCGGCTCTGGCGCAAGGAGCTCGCCTCGGCCGGCCTTCTCCTCGTCTCCGGCCTGGTCCTCGTTGACCTGCTGGCTGTGGTCCTCGGCTTCGGCGGTGGTCGTCAGCCGTTGGGGCTGCCGTGGTGGCTCCACATCCCGATGCTGGTCGCATTGTCCATCCCGGCTGCGGTGACCCTGATGACCGTCCGCAACCGGGTGGAGAAGCGGAGCTTCGTCACCCTCTGGTTCGTGATCGGTGGCGTCACCTGGCTTCCCCTCCTCTATCTCGTCTACTTCACCGGCGACCTCCCCTTCATCTCCGCCCTCGGGGAGGCCTACTCCGATCTCTTCTTCTCCGCCGGATTCGTCACCCTCTGGGTGTTCACCGTCGGATCGGGGCTCTTCTACTACACGATGGTCAAGGAGCTGGACATCCCCCTCGCCTCCAGGCAACTCGCCTCGGTGGGGTTCTGGTCGCTCGGCTTCGCTGCGGCGTGGTGGGGCAGCGCCCAATTGGTGTTCGGGCCGGGGCCGGGCTGGGTCGATGGGGTTGCGGCGTCGCTCGGCCTTGCCTTCCCCATCGGCGCCCTGGCCAACGCATCGAGCGCCTCGTTGACACTCCAGGGCCACTGGGAGGAATTACCGGACAAGCCCGGTGTGGGATCCGGTGTGATCGGGCTCTACTTGGGAGTGGCTGTCGCCATCCTCGCCAGTTTCGCCTCGTTCCCCTCGATCGGGGCGGTAGCCGCCCTCAGCGCATATTGGGAGGCGATCGAGTATGCCGCCTTGTTCGGAGTGGGCGTGCTCCTCGGCGCCGGCGTCGTCTTCGAGGCCCTGCCCCGGGTGTCCGGCCGTGACATCCGGGACATGGAGCGGCCGAGATCGTTCAATCGGCTCACCGTGATCGGTGTCGGCGGAGTGTTGATCAGCCTGCTCGCCACCGGCCTGGTCACCGGTTACTCGTGGGTTGCCGGGTCCAACAGCGCCGCCTACGTCGACGCCGGCGACGGTTGGGCCGCCGGGGCCGGGATCGCCGACGTGTTGCTCCTGTTTGCCTTCGGATTCGGCATCGTCGCTTTCCTCGGGCAGTTGGCATATTCGGCGACCGTGATCGGGACCATCTTCAACGGCCGTCCAGTTCCCCAAGAGGTCTTGATATACGGCGACCAGACAGAGGGCGACGAGACATCCGCCAACGAGACAGAGGGCGACGAGACAGAGGCTGAGCCCGATGAGTGAGCAGAGCGCGGCTGCCGCCGCCGCTCTCGGCATCCCCGAGGCGATCGTCATCCGCTCTGCCGAGGCGCGGGCCACCGAGACCGGGATGAGCGTCGACGAGGTGCTCGCCGCCTGGGCAGGAGGGGAGACGGCTCCGGTATCCGCGGCCCCGGCGCCGCCGGCCGCACCCGAGACCGTTGCCGAGGAGACCCCGGTCGAAGAGTCGTCGGCAGCGGCCGCCCCGGC
>JBOGEU010000024.1:0-2001 GCA_050741995.1 Acidimicrobiia bacterium
AACCAGGCCGATGCCCGGACCTGCCAGCCGTCGGCGGCCGGCATAGCCTCCCCGACCACACCCACCCACACCATGAGCCCTCCCATCACCCCGAGCAGGGTTCCGCTGGCCAGGTTGGTCCCGGACACGGTGCGGCTGATCGACCCCACCCGCCAGGTGAACTGGCGGGATCGGAACAGAGAGTGACTGGACCAGTCACGGCCCGCCCAAACCAGGGAGATGACGAACAGCGGGGCGACCATCCCGACCACGTAGGCGACACCCAACCCGAGTGCGAAAGCAAACGACGAAGCCACGCCAGACAAGGCGACGACGCCGGCGAGGACCGGGGCGCAACAGGAGCTGGCCACCCCGGAGAACAGCCCCAGCGAGTAGACGCCCAAGGGTCCGGTGGGTCGGCCTGCCCGACGGCCGGGCATGGGCAGCCGCAGCTTCCCTCCCCAAAACAGGTATGCCGCCAATGCGAGTAGGAGCAGCCCGCCGCCGACGAACAGTGGAGTGTGGGCCTCCACCAGCAAACGCCGTAGGAACACGGCCCCCATCGCCAACGGGAGGATCACGGTGGCGATCCCTGCCGCAAACAGACCGGTCATCGCCACTGGTACCCGCCGATTGTGCATCGACGACGCGAAGTATGAGGGAAGCATCACGGATATGCAGCATGGAGCGAACAAGGCCACCGTGCCGGCCAATCCGGCCGCCAGCAGCGAGCCACCCAGAAAAATGCCTGAATCCAAACCCAACTCCTCGTCCACGAGAACTATGACACGTCGTAGTATATGTCCTGGGTGTCCATTGACCAGCCGGTAGGGGATGTGAGATGAGAGACTGGCCGAACATGCAAGTTTCGATCGAGTTGGAGCAGAGATGAGTGGAGTCGAGATACTGGTCGCCACAGGTGGAGCGGCGCTGATCGCGGTTCTGGCCAGGTTCTTCTTCGGTCCCAGGCCGGTCGCTCTTGCCGAGATGCATGACGGCGTCCAGGAAGTCGTGGTCACGGTCAAAGGCGGCTACACCCCCGATCGGATCCGGGTACGTGAGGGTGTCCCGGTGCGGCTGACCTTCGACCGGCGTGAATCAGGCGAATGCACCTCCCGTGTGGTGTTCCCCGACTTCGGGGTGAATCGGGCGATTCCTGCCTTTGGGAAGAGCACCGTAGAGCTCACACCCGAGGCCAGCGGAGAGTTCGGGTTCGCCTGCGGGATGAACATGGTGCACGGCACTCTGGTGGTGGAACCGCACCCCGGTGGGCCATCGACGGCAACCCCGACCGATGCCGACACCGTTTCTAGCGACGGTCACAACCATCAGAACAACCGGGTGGTGTCGGTCGGGGCGGCCGGCACGATGAACGGGACGCAGCGAGCCGAGTTCGCCCTGCGCGGAGGCGGGGCCAGCTGTGCTACCTGTGTCTACAACATCGAGTCGGCTCTGGGAACGGTGCCGGGCGTGAAGCGGGTCGACGTCAACATCGGGACCGAACGGGTCACCGTCGCATACGAGGCGGAGCAGGTGGACGTGGCACACCTCCAGTCGGTGGTGTCTGACCTGGGATACCGGATCGAGCCGAGAAGCGAGACCGCCAGACCCGGCGGCGACGATTCGGAGGCGGCGGATCGGCGGGCGGAGATCAAAGACCTGGCCCGCCGAGTCCTGGTCGGAGCGGTTCTCACCCTCCCCGTGCTCTATGCGGTGATGGCCGGCGAGTTGTTCGGGCTGCCGGTCCCGGGATGGCTGGAGAATCCCTGGGTCCAGCTGACCCTCATCGCGCCGGTCTTCTTCTACACCGGATGGCCGATCCACCGCACCGGCTGGCTGGCTCTGATTCATCGCAACGCCGAGATGAACAGTCTCATCACCCTGGGAACCACGGCCGCCTTCGCCTACAGCCTTGTGGTCACGCTGGCACCAGAGCTGCTGCCTGCCGATCTACGCCAGGTCTACTACGAGGTGGTGGGGGTGATCATTACCTTGATCCTGCTGGGTCGGCTTATCGAGGCT
>JBOGEU010000025.1:0-1317 GCA_050741995.1 Acidimicrobiia bacterium
CTCAGGTTCGTGTTCGAATGGGACCAGACGGTGCTGGTGATCGGTCTCGTCGCCATCGCCGCCGGCTTCCTGATGACGACGAACTATCGCTGAGATCTAAGGCGCCGCCGTTGTCGTCGTCGGGTCCGTGGTTGTCGTGGTGGGGGCGGTAGTGGTGGTCGTCGGCGGCGGCTCGAACTCACCCAGGGTCACAGTGACGATGTCACCGGGGAACACGGTGGCACCCACGCCGGGGTTCTGGGAGACCACCAGGCCGTTTTGATCGGGATCGGCGACCGGCTGGGTCGAGTTCGAAACTTCGAGCACCAAACCGAGGTCGTCGAGGATGTCCTCTGCCTGTCCCGGGGTCAGGCCGTTCAGGTTGGGCACCTCCACCGGCGCCGGGCCCAATGAGATCACCAGCAGAACCGTCCCCCCGGTCTGCATCTCGGTGTCGGCCACGGGATCGGTCCTGATCACCAAACCCTCCTCGACATCGCTCGAGTACTCCTCGTCGACTGTGAACAGCAGGCCGAGCGTGTTGAGTTGGGCGACGGCATCACGCTCGGTCGTCTCCGTCAGGTCGGGCAGGATCACCATCTCCGGCCCGCTGGAGACGACGACGTTGACCGGCGCCTCGTTCCCGACCTCGACACCGGCTGCGGGGGACTGCTCGATGATGATCCCTTCGGGGCGGTCGGGGTCGGGACGCTCTTCGACGTTGCCCAGGGTGAGACCCGCATCCTCGAGGATTACCCTCGCCTCGTCGACGGTCTTGCCCACCAGTGGCGGCACCGGCACCTCCTCCGCTCCGGACGAGATGTAGACGTCGATGCTGGAGCCTTCCTCGACCTCGGTCCCGAAGGGAGGGTCGGTGCGGATGACGAATCCCACCTCCATCGTGTCGCTCGGCTCGAAAAGCGGTCTCACCAGGAATCCGTCGCCCTGGAGACGCGCCAAAGCCTGGTCCTGGCTGAGCCCGGTCACGTTGGGCACTTCGATCAGGTCGCCCTCGTCGGCACCGCCGGCCAATTGGAACAGGAAGAACAACAGGATGCCGAGGGCGACCAGCAACCCGGCCGCGGTGAGGATGAACGGCATCTGGGACCGAGGCTCGTCCTCCAGCTCGCGGTACACCTCGTCGGGGGGAAGCGTGGCCGGCGGGACGGTGGCGGTCATGACCCTGGTCGAATTGCTTCCGTTGGCCGGCAGCGGCACCGGTACCGGCATCCCAACCTCTTCGCCCCTGAGCACCGAGTGCAGATCGGCCCGCATCTCGTCGGCGGTCTGGTAACGGGCAATGGGGTCCTTGCGCATGGCCTTGGTGACCACCGCGTC
>JBOGEU010000026.1:0-1251 GCA_050741995.1 Acidimicrobiia bacterium
GGGTCTCGAGCTAGAGCTCAGGCCTGTCCTCGAGCAGGACTTCCTCCAACCTGCCCGGCTCGAGCAACTCCGAGCTCCGCATCTCGCTTCGAATCCGACCCCCATCGAGGAGATAGGTCCGTTCCGAGATCTCGAGGACGAGCTCCGGGTTCTGCTCCAGGACCCAGATGACCGCGGTGCCTCGTCTCGCCACCTCCGTGATCCAACTCACTATCTCCTCGGCGAACCTTGGAGCGAGGCCGGAGGTCGTCTCATCCAGGAGCAGCAGATCCGAGCCCGTGATCAGGGCGCTGCTCACTGCGAGGGTTTGGCGTTCCCCTCCCGACAGCGTGGAGGCCCGCTGCTGGCGGCGCTCCTCCAGGATCGGGAACCGGCGGAACACCGACTCGATCAGCTCCGTGGGCCTCCGACCGAGGCTCTGGGCGCCGACCTCCAGGTTCTCCATCACCGTCATGTCGCCAAAGACATTGTCCTCCTGGGGGACGTAGCCGACCCCGCTCTTGGCGATTTGGAAGGGGCCCTCCCCGTCGATGCGGCTGCCGTTCAGCTCGATGTGCCCGCCCCTGGCGGGGAGATGGCCGGCGATGGTCCTCATCAGCGTCGACTTTCCCGCCCCGTTGGGCCCGAGGATCGAGATCACCTCTCCGGCCTCCGCTTGCAGGCTGACGCCGTGGATGACGGTCAGCTTCCCATAGCCGGATTCGAGCTCGCTCACCTCAAGCAGCATCGCCGTCCCGCCGTCCCAGATAGGCATTGATCACGTCGGGATCCCGCCGAATCGAATCGGGAGCTCCCTCGGTCAGGATCCTCCCCCCAACCATGACTACGACATGATCCACCAGGTCGAGCAGGAACCCGAGGTTGTGCTCAACGACGAGGACGGTCAGACCGTCGCCATGGAGAGCTCGCAACAGCTCGGTCAGACGCGCCTGCAGACGCGGCGTCACGCCGGCGGTCGGCTCGTCGAGCAGAAGCATCTTGGGGCGCCGCATCAACTGACGAGCGACCTCGAGCATTCGAAGCTCACCACCTGAGAGCTCATCTGCAAGGTCTTCGGCGCGGTCGCCGAGGCCGACGACTCCCAGCAACCGCTCGGCCTCCGCCTTGGCCTCCCGCTCGTGGGACCGGTAGGTGCCGAGCAAGGCCGGCACCAGGTGCTCGCCGGGCGATTGGACCGATGCGAGCATGTGCTCCATGCAGCTCAGACTCCCAAACGACCGGGGGGTCTGGAAGGACCGGCCCAGACCCGCG
>JBOGEU010000027.1:0-3485 GCA_050741995.1 Acidimicrobiia bacterium
CTCCTGTGGCGACCGTGAACTGGAGCATGCCCTTGGCGGTCGGCATCAGGGCACCACGGGCGAGAGCCCCCTCTGTGGGTCGTCTCCATCTCCGCAGGTGGTCGGTTTGGACCAGTACTTCGATCACCTCGTCGAACTGGGATCGGGTCAGCGTCGGGTTGCTGGTCACGAGCAGGTCGTAGGCGGCGGACTCCATGTCGTCCACGCCGCGCTCGGTCAAGTCGATGACCGCCCAAAGTACGTCTCGGAACAAAGGTTGCAGCATCAGTGATCTCCAGGTGCCCGCATCAAGGTAAAACAGGCTATGTCGGTATCTATCGGTGTCAGTGGCAATTTAACCCGGGTCCGTCTATAGATTCCGATCTTCCTCGTGAAAGTGCTTTTCGAGCGAGGTGGCGTAATCGAAGGCACGGGTGCTTCGCAACCTGGTCGCCACCCGCCCGAAGAAGTGGCCCAACTTCACCGGGTCGGCGTCGTGGGGATCGAGCCATCCCGGCCCCGCCGGCGTAGGCGGGGCGTCCTCACCCAGGCTCCGGATGAAGCGGTGAATCCAGCCATACGAGGCGGCGTCGATGAGACGATGAGTTGTGGGGGAGTGCCGCTCGTGTGAGCAGGCATAGATGAAGCGCTGAAGCTCCTCGGGCCCCAAAGCGTCCTCTGGTCGACGTGGGCGTTCACTCATCGACAGCCTCCCGGCCCGATTGTAGGGGTTGACGGGCCCGGGGCCTTGTGGATCAGGACCTTTCCTGGACCTATTGTTCTCCGGCGGGCTCCGGTGGATGGTTCGCGAATTGCCGGAGGAAAACGACGGCGGCGTCCTGCTCTGTGAACACTTCAAACGGCACCATCAAGCGGTTGACTGCCCGCGGGAACCCACCAAGCGCCGCCTCATCGTCGGGGTCGACGAGGATGGCGCCGGCGCTGACGACCGAGGGCAACTCGTCGATGAACGTCACCCAGAAGTCGGAACCGCCGATAGGCCATTGCCGAGCGTCGAACAAGGTCGGCATCGGTCGAATGGTGAGAGTGCGGGCGGCGGCGAAGGTCTCCTTCACGGTCCGATCGGTGCTGGGGGTGCCGTTGCTGACGATGTAGAGCAGGCCTTGATCGTCAGCGAAGACCGTTGCTGCCTGGGTTTCAATCTTTCGACTCAAGGTCATCCTCGGAGGTGCTCAGACTATCCATCATCTTCCAGGTCGGTGATCATTGTTCATCGCCTCGTTCGACGTCCGGTCCAGATCAGGAATCCACCACCGATCACGGCCACCACACCGAGCGCAACCCAGATCATGTCGCCTGTCATGGCACTCTGCGGAGCGAAGGCGACATCCAGCCCTTGCAAGGCCCAGACCGCGCCTGAGATGACGAGCAGGATCCCCAGAGTGAGTCTGAGTGGGCGCATCGCAAGAACTTAGTGGTCAAACTCATCTTGACATATGTGTCCCAACCAGCGGATAATCCCTGCAGATGACGACCAGCCCGACCTCGATCTCCAGCACCAGGTCCGTGCGCTTCTTCGGGTTCGTCTATTTCGGCGCCTAGCGCCGATACACCCCACCCCCGCTTTCTTCGTACCCCTTCTGCCAGTCAGACGCGCCGAGGCACACCCCAAATGAACCAGAAATCAGAGCCAAATCCAGGTGGGATCGACCTGATCCGCGACGATATCGACCGGATCGACAGCCACATCCTCAAACTCCTCGCCGAGCGGAAGGCACACAGCCTGCGCATCGCCAAGGAGAAAGGAATCCAAGACCGCCCATCGCGTGACCAGACGCGGGAAGAGGATCTCATCGCGGATCGGATCGCCGCCGGCATGGACCATGACCTCGACTCCGGGCTCGTCAACCGGGTGTGGCGTGAGATCGTCAATGACTCGGTGAGGATCCAGCAGGAGTTCCTCGGTCGCGATGAGGGCCCTCGGGGGGCGGCGACCGTGGCGATTCAGGGAATCGAAGGCTCGTACAGCCACCTGGCATCACAGCAGTTCTTCGACGCCAAGGGGACCACGGTGAACTACGTACGTTCCAAGACTTTCGCCGACGCGGTCGCAGCCGTGCAGAGCGGCGACGCCGAGATGGCGGTGCTCCCGATCGAGAACACGACCTCGGGTGCGATCTCAGAGGTGTACGACCTTCTCCTCGACAGCCGTCTTCACTTCGTCGGTGACGTGCGGTTTCGGGTCAGGCATTGCCTGCTCGGGCTCGAGGGAGCCTCGATTGCCGGCCTGCGACGGGTCTACTGCCACCCTCAGGCCGTGGCCCAGTGCTCGGAGTTTCTCGCCGAGCTCGACCATTGTGAGGTCGTCTACTTCTCCGACACCGCTCTGTCAGGACAGAAGATCCGTGAGCTGAACGATGCCAGTGTCGCAGCAATCGCCAGCGAAGAGGCGGCCCGGCTGTTCGGGCTCGACGTGCTGAAGAGCGGGATCGCCAACCGTGACGAGAACTACACCCGGTTCGTAGTGGTCGCCCCGCAGCCGGCCGAGGTTCCCGACGGTGTGCCGTCGAAGACCTCGATCGTGATGTCGGTGGGCAACCACCCCGGTGCGCTGATGGACGCGCTGAGGGTGTTCCACGACGCCGACATCAACCTGGTGATGCTCGAGTCACGCCCCATCCCTCACAACCCGAGGGAGGAGCTCTTCTACCTCGACTTCGACGGGAACATCTCCGAGCCCGGGGTCCAGGTGGTCCTCGAGACCCTGACCAGGCAGGTCAGGTTCCTCAAGGTCCTGGGGAGCTACCCGTCCCGGGACCTGCGGCCGAAGCCGATCGAGCGCAAGGTGAAGCAGGTGACACCGGTGGGTCGCTCGGCCTTGACCGACGTCGCCCCGAGCTCTGTCGGCGCCAAGGGATACAAGCTGGGGAGCCGCGGGCACAAAGAGCAGAACACCATCGTCGAGGTGTCCGGGGTCAAGATCGGTGGAGACGACTTGGTGATGATTGCCGGGCCCTGTGCCGTCGAGTCGTGGGACCAGGTGATGGCCACCGCCAAAGTGGTCAAGGAAGCGGGTGGCTCCCTGCTCCGTGGCGGATGCTTCAAGCCGAGGACTTCGCCCTACTCGTTCCAGGGGTTGGGATACGAGGGGCTGGAGATGTTGGTGGAGGCGGGGAAGGCATACGGTCTGCCGGTTGTCACCGAGGTGGTCTCGCCAGAGGACGTCGAGGGCGTGGCTCGAAAGTCTGACATCCTGCAGATCGGGACCCGGAACATGCAGAACTTCGCCCTGCTCTCGGCGGCGGGGCGTGCCCATCGGCCGGTGATGTTGAAGCGTGGGATGAGCTCGTCGCTCGACGAGTTGTTGCAGGCGGCCGAGTACATCCTCTCCGAGGGGAACCAGCAGGTCTTCCTCTGCGAGCGCGGGATCAGGACGTTCGAGACCGCAACCCGCAACACCCTCGACCTGAGTGCGGTGCCGGTGCTCCGGCAGCGGAGCCATCTCCCGGTCATCGTCGATCCCTCCCACGCAGCCGGCGATCGTG
>JBOGEU010000028.1:0-1118 GCA_050741995.1 Acidimicrobiia bacterium
CTTGAAGAAGGTCACACCCGCCTCCCACATGGCAGCCATCCCCGGGATGTCCTCGGGCCAGAGATGGGCGGCCAGCCCGTAGTCGACGTTGGCCCTCTCCTCCAGATGTGCCCTCTTCTCGGCGAGATCCTCCGGGGTGCGGACGGGGTGGGTGTGGGTGTGCTCGACGATGGTGGTCACGCCTCGGGCGGCGGCGGCCCTGGTCCCGGTGGGGAAGTCCTCGCGTTCGGTCGGCCCCGGGTCCATGAGATGGACATGGGTGTCAACCATCCCGGGCAGCACCAGAAGCCCCGAGGCGTCGATCATCGTCCCGGCCGCCTCGAGATCACCGACGGCGACGACCCGCCCGTCGGAGATGGCGAGATCGGTAGAGCGCCGTCCGTCGGGCGACACCACTAGGCCGCCTTTCACCGTGAGGTCGGGGGTCACATCAGCCATCGAGGAGCGATGTCGTGCCTGTCACGCCGACCGGCGGCGGGAGAGCCTGCCGGCTGATCGTCACGGTGCTTGCTCACATTGGCGAGAGAATCTAGCTGGACCCGGAGGCGACCGGGGTTGTGGGTGGGGAGTCCGAGCTCCCCCCCGTGACCCTTATCGAAAGTGACTTTCTCCCCTTGCCGTGCACGGGGGGTGGGGAGAACGATGGGACCAAGGAGGTCGAGATGACCGAGTCGTACATCCTTTTCGATGTTCCCCAGGGATCGGAACCGGTCGATCGAGCCTTTCTCGAAGGGCTCGGCCACCCGGTCATGGTGTGCAACGGCCCTCAGCCCGGGAAGCTGTGCCCGATCCTGAGCGGCGAGGGCTGCCCGCTGGCCGAGGGTGCCCACGCGATCGTGTTCGAGTTGGATCTCGACCGCGCCCAGCACCGGGCCATCCTTGCCCGCTACAAGGATTCGTTGAGCAGCAGTCTTCCGATACGAGTGGTGGTCCGGCCCGACCAGACGACCCGGTACGTGTATCTGCTCAAGGGTCTCAAGGTGTGGACCCACGTTCCGGTAGCCGGTGACCTGGATGGTCTTGCCGCCGAGGTCGAGGCGGCGGACCTGTAGGTGACGGACACGGTAACCCCTCCCCGTCACCAGGGGGTTGGCAGTCGGGCTGGGGAGATTTGAACT
>JBOGEU010000029.1:0-10768 GCA_050741995.1 Acidimicrobiia bacterium
GCCGGGGCGGAGTCAGGATCGTCCTTGGCCCGGTCGGCGGGGTCGGCTCGGGCCGCATGGTCGGGAC
Source organism: Acidimicrobiia bacterium (assembly GCA_050741995.1). Lineage (GTDB taxonomy): Bacteria > Actinomycetota > Acidimicrobiia > Spongiisociales > ZC4RG35 > JARDZU01. The sequence goes on from JBOGEU010000029.1 coordinate 68, forward strand.
CCGCCTTCCGGGGACGGTGCCTTGCGGCTGCGCCGTCACCGGACCGGGCACCTCCTCGGCGATCTTGGCCCTGCGCCGGAGCGCCCGACCGGCTGCGATGAGGAGAATCGCAGGCACGATGCTTCCGCTGATCCCCACCAGGAAGTCGCCACCGAACTGCCGCTCGTTCAGGGCCCCGACGGACGCCAGGACCACGATCCCGATCCAAACCACCCCGAGAAATGTCAGGAGGCGACCGAGACAGCCCATCGGGCTCGGGTTCTGATCAGCCATGGCCGCTCATTGAACCATCAGGGCCTGGTGAGGACGACCCGGAGCCGCCACGCCGCGATCAGGAGCAGGACGGCTGCGTAGGCGAAAAGGACACCGAGCTCGGGAAGGATGTCGGCCACCGTCCCATCACGACGCACCAGCTCGGCAAACCCGTCGAGCGCCCAGGCATGCGGGGTGAGATGGGCCACCCGGCTCATCGCAGGCGAGAACAGCTCAATGGGCAGCATGCAGCCGCCGAGGGCGGCCAAGCCGAGGCTGACGATCACCCCGATGCCACCGGCCTGCTGGTCGTTGCTGAAGGTGGCACCCATCAACATACCGGCCCCGGCGCCGACTGCCGAGAACGCGACCAGGATCATGAGCGCCCCCAACGGGTCGCCCCAATTGACCCGGAACAAGACGAAGGTGAGCACCACGATGTAGAGCCCCTGGACCATGGCCACCCCCCACCGCCCCGCGCTCTCACCGAGGACGATGGTCCCCGACGATGTTGGTGTGGCCAGCATGCGCCGGGAGAGGCCCAGCCGCCGGCTGAGGATCAGGGCTGCCGACCCCGCCAGGGCGGTCAGGAAGGTGAAGAGGACCAACTGCTGGGCTGCGCCGAGGTCGAAACGGCCCAGAGTGGGGGGGAACAGCTCTTCGCCGAGAGCGGAGGTCTCGACATCCAGCCCGGGCGCCTGCCCGGCAGAGGCGCGGGCCGCTTCCAGCGCCGCCTCGAAACCCGAATCCGCCTTCCGGGCAGCGAACTGAGCCGCTCCGACCGGGGTCATCACCCGGGTCACCGCAGCAGACACCACCGACTGCAATTGGGGACCGGCGTTGTCGGGTCTCGAGACGAACCCGATCTCGATCGGAGTGCTGGTCGCAGCTCGTTCGCTCATCCCGGCAGGGATGAACACGCCTGCCTGAAGCGACCCGCGCTCGACGGCGGTCGTCAGCTCATGCGCGGTGTCGAATCGGGTCACGGCCAACGACTCCTCGGCTTCGATCTCCTCGCTCACCGCGGCGGCCAGCGGGTCGTCGTCTTCCTGATGGATTCCCACCGCAGGGGCGAAATCGCCGCCGAATTGGGCGCCGATGAGCAAGATCAGGGCGAGAGGGAAGATGAACACGAAGAAGATGTTGGAGCGCTCTCTCAGCATCCGCCGGACGTTGGCGCCGGCGATGGCGAGAACCTTCCTCATCGGGTGAGCCTCCTCTTGAGGAGAAACCAGGCGGCAACGCCGAAGACCAGCGCAAAGACCAAGAGTGCTCCCGTGGCCGGCAGTGCGTCGGTCCATGGCGCCCCCCCGGCGATGTCGGACAGACCACGCATGAACCAGGCGTGAGGCGTGAGGAGCGTGAGCTTGCTCAGGAAGTCGTCACCCTGGCCGATCGGGAAGAACGTTCCCCCGAGCATGCCCAGCACCACGGCGACTATCGATCCCAGGTTGCCCGCGCCCTCCGCGGTCTTGGAGGAGGCTGTGGCCAGGCCCACGATGGAGGTGGCAGCCAGGACGCCGGCGACTATGAGCAGGGCCACGCCGAGCGGCGGGCCCCAACGCGCCTCCATCAGGAAATGGGTCGCCACCACCAAGACCGACATCGATATCACACCCAGAACGAAAGAGAGAAGGCCCTTGCCGCCGACGATGGCCGTGCGTTGGATCGGGGCCGCCTTCAACCGGGCCAGGGTCCCGTCATGCTCCTCTTCGAGCAGTCCGACCACTCCGAACTGGACTGTGAAGAAGAGGAAGAACACGGCCATTCCGGCTGCGAAGAACGTCGAGGCATCCAATTGCCGGGTTTGTGCCGTCACATCTTCCATGGCGAAGGCGGGCGGTCGCTGTGCAGCCTCCTCACCCCATGCTGCTGCCTCTGCCGGGGGTGGGCCTGCGACGAGCCCGAATGCGGTGGCGACCGCAAGTTGCGCCCTCCCGATGCCGGATCCGAACTCTGAGGCGATGGAACCGGCGATCTGGGTGGCCGTCGGGCTGTCGATGTCACCCACCACCTCGACGGTGAACGACCTGCCGGCCAGCACGGCGTCTCCCAGACCAGGGCCGAGCAGTATGTATGCCGCGATATCGCCGTCCTCCACCGCCGCGTCGGCCGTATCGGCGTCGTCATAGTCGGTGACGGCGAGAATCCCTTCGGACTCGGCTTCGGCCAGGACCTCACCCAACGCCTGCGATATCTCGGTGTTGTCGAGGTCCACTACCCCGTACCGGAGGTCGAGTGTCTCCGCCGCGAAGGCATTGCCGAAGACGAGATGGAAGATGTAGGCGAGAGCCAGCGGGGCCACGATCCCGAGGACGAAGGCGGAGCGGTCCCGAACACGCAGCTTGAGATCTTTGGCCGCGATCTGGCCGGCCGCTCCCATGCTCAGTCCCGGAGCGCCTTGCCGGTGAGGTGCAAGAAGACGGCCTCGAGATTCGGCTCGAAGATCTCCACGCCGGTGATGGTGGCACCAGTCGTGGCAAAGCAGCTCATCAAGTCTGGCAGGAGCCTGGACGCATTGGTGGCGAGGACCTCGACACCGTGATCCGACGGGCTGGCACCGACCACTCCGGGAAGACCGGACGCCGCTCGGGCCACCTCTGCCAGGTCACCGGTTGCCATCACGCTGATTCGGTCCTTCTCCCCGACCAGCGACACCAGCTCACGACGGGTGCCCTCGGCCTTGATCATCCCCTCGTCGATGATGGCCACCCGATCGCAGAGTCTCTCGGCTTCCTCCATGTAATGAGTCGTGTAGAGGACTGCCATGCCCTGGCTCGACAGATCTTCGACCGATTCGAGGATCGCGTTCCGCGATTGAGGATCGACACCCACGGTGGGCTCGTCGAGAATGAGAAGCCGGGGTCGGTGGAGCAACCCGATCCCGATGTTCAGACGTCGCTTCATGCCGCCCGAGTACTCCTTGGTCAGGTCGTCCCGACGATCGCCGAGCCCGATGAGCTCGAGGACCTCATCGACGCGGGAGCCGAGCAGGTCGCCGTTCATCCCGTACAGCTTCCCGAAGAAGCGGAGGTTCTCTGCTGCGCTCAGGTCGGGGTAGATGGCCAGCTCTTGAGGGACGAGGCCGATCTCCCCCTTTCCAGCGGTGGCATCGGTCCGGATCGGGTTGCCGGCGACACTGACATCCCCGGCATCGGGCTCGAGGAGACCGGTGACCATCGAGATGGTCGTCGTCTTTCCGGCGCCGTTTGGCCCCAGCAGGCCGAAGGTCTCGCCCTCCTCGATCTCGAAACCGACGTCGTTGACCGCTACCAGGCCGTCGAACCGCTTGACCAGGCCTTTCACCGCCAACACGTTCGCCAAGCCGGTCCTCCTAGCCGGAAGTCAGCGGCACCCTACCGATGCGCAATCCGACGGTCGCCGCCTGCGCCGCGGTGGGCTCGGCGCAGCAAAACCAGCTCTCGCTGAGACGAGGCGTCGGCGGCGAGGCCGGCATCGCAGGGAGGCGGGCCCCGGCCGTCTCGGCGATACGGTCCCGCATGATCGACAGGGTGTCCATCGCCTCGGCGCCACAGTCCGAGCCCTCGGCGGCGATGGCGTCCAGATCCATGTGAAGCCGATTGCTGTCGGGTGACTCGAACTCCCACGACCAGGTCAGAGATTGCGGCCGGTACGAGGAGAGGTGAGGGACGACCGCCGGGTGATCTTCGAGCAGGGAGCCCTCGGGGATCAGGAGCTTGATGGCGAGTTGCACCGGGTCGGTCGCCGACCACAAGCGGTGATGATCGATGAATGCCACCAGGTCGACCAGATGTGCCGGAGTGGTCCACGGCATGAACGGGAGCCATGTGGGCCGGATGTGAACACCCGCCGAGCGCAGAATCGTCACCGCCCTCGCCATATCGCCTGCGGTGTGGTTCTTGTCCAGGATCTCGAGCGTCGGGTTGTCCGTGCTCTCGAAGGCACTGACCACGAACAGCACCCCGAGTGAGGCCATCTCCGGCCACACCGATTCGTGGGCCAGGATGTGCTCGACCTTGACCGTGATGTCGTAGGTCAGATCGGGGTGCGCCGCATGTGCGGCACGGAGCAGGTCCAGCGAGTAGCGGGGAGCGTTGAGGAAGTCGGGATCGCCAAACGTGACGTGCTCCACGCCCCCTCTCGCCAACTGGTCGATGTCGGCGAGAACGGCCTCGGCGCCGACCACCCGCATCCGGCCGTCATAGACCACCGGGATCGGGCAGTGCCGGCATCGGTGCCGACAGCCATGAGAGCCCTCCACCGCTCCCGCCATCCGGGCCACCCCGCCCCACTCGAGCCGGGCATAGTTGTCGTGAGCGGGGAGTGAGGATCGATCAGGGGCGCGGAACTGGCTTCGGCCGAGATGGTGCCTTATCTCCGGGAGGCGGCGGCCCGCAGCCAACTCCTGGGCCCAGGCGACCAGCTCGGGCTCGTACTCGCCGACGATCAGCACGTCGGCCAGATCGCCAAGTGTCCCTTCGCTCCCGACCGCGGCGTACAGGCCGTAGAAGGCAATGGGCAACTCGGGCCGAAGTCGCCGGATCCTCTCTGCCATGGGGAGGGCGAGACGCATCGCGGTGTGCATCGGGACCGAGAAGGCCACACCGTCGACTCGGTCGAGAACCGCCGGATCGAACTCGTCGACCGTCAGGTCGAGAGGAGTCACATCGATGCCGTTGGCAGCCAGCGCAGCCGTCGGTGAAGCCAGGTGCACCGGTTGACGACCCAGCTCATATGTCGAGACGAGGAGCAGCCTCACCGGGGCGAGTCTAAGAGGAGGCAAGGGGTAGCCTCCACGCCGTGGGCCGATACGTCTCGACCAGGTTGGGGCCGATCCATGAGGTCGACTTCGGAGGCTCGGGCCCGAGCATCGTCCTCATTCACGGCCTGGGAGGCTCGACCACCAATTGGAATGCGGTGGCGCCCGCCCTGGCGGAGCACGGCAGGGTCAGGGCCATAGACCTCCCCGGCTTCGGACTGACCCCGCCTCGTGCCGACTTCAAGGTCGAGACCCATCGCCAAGCGGCCACCGCCTACCTGGAGGCCCTGGATGCTCCCTGGCACACAGTCGTCGGCAACTCGACGGGGGCGCTCCTCGGCGAGATGATCGCCGCGACCAGGCCGGAGCTGATCGATCGGCTGGTACTCGTCTCCCCCGCCACCCCACCCGTGTTTCCCGATCCCCTGCTCGACTGGCCGACCGTGATCCGGCTGATGGTGCAGGCAACGCCAATACTCGGCGAGCTGTACGGTCGCCGGTTCCTGCGCAGCAACACCCCCCAGGAGGCGGTCCGCAAGAGCCTGGCAATGGTCACCCACAAGCCGGGGCGAGTCCCGTTGAGCCTCGTCGAGGATTCGATCGCGATGGCAGCCGTGCGCAAAGGGCTGCCATGGGCCGAGCATGCAACCGCCCGCACTGCCACCTCGATCGCCGCTGTCTATGCCCGGCGCTCAGCCTGCGCGGCGATGGCCCGGCGCATCTCGGCGCCGACCCTGGTCGTCCAGGGAGTGGCCGACCAGATCGTCTCCCCGACGGCGGTCGGCTGGTTGTGCTCGCTTCGCCCCGACTGGGCCCATGTCCAGCTCGAGGACACCGGTCACACTCCTCACATGGACGCTCCGCTCCGGTTCGTCGAGGCTCTCGACGCCTGGCTGACCATTCGGGAGACCGAGCCCGCGGTGGTCTGAGCACCCTGGTTGGCAAGCACTGCTTCTAACTAGGCTTTCTCTCATGACAGCCGACCTCGGCCGGACACTTGGCGACGAGTACGTCAATCAAATGCCCGACTCGGACCCGGTCGAGACCAAGGAGTGGCTCGACTCACTCGACGCCGTGGTGAGCGAGTATGGCCCCGACCGGGCCCGGTACCTCGTGGCCAAGCTCATCGAGCGCGCCCATGAGACCAACGTCGGGATGGCGGGGGCGGTGACCACCCCGTACATCAACACCATTCCACCCGAAGAAGAGCCCGAGTTCCCCGGAGACGAGGACATCGAGCGCCGTATTCGCCGCTACGTTCGCTGGAACGCGGCGGTGATGGTGATCAAGGCGAATCATCGCTCGAAGGGCATCGGCGGGCACCTCTCGACCTTCGCCTCCTCGGCAACCCTCTACGAGATCGGCTTCAACCACTTCTTCAAGGGCAAGGAGGCTCCCGGTGGCGGAGATCACGTCTACGTGCAGGGTCATGCCGCCCCCGGCATCTATGCCCGCTCCTATCTCGAAGGCAGGCTCGAGGAGCAGCATCTCGACAACTTCAGGTTCGAGATCGGCGGCAACGGCCTGTCCTCATACCCGCATCCGAGGCTGATGCCCGATTACTGGGAGCACCCCACGGTCTCGATGGGCCTGGGCCCGATCAACTCGATCTATCACGCCCGTTTCAACAAGTACCTGCTCAACCGGGGTCTCGACGACACCTCTCGATCCCGTGTCTGGTGTTTCATCGGAGACGGCGAGGTCGACGAGCCGGAGACACTCGGCGCCATCTCCCTCGCCGCCCGAGAGGGTCTGGACAACCTGACCTGGGTGGTCAACTGCAACCTGCAGCGTCTCGACGGCCCGGTGCGCGGCAACGGCCAGATCATCACCGAGCTCGAGGCCGGGTTCCGCGGCGCGGGCTGGAACGTGATCAAGGTGATCTGGGGATCCGGATGGGATGCCCTGCTCAAGCGTGATCACGAGGGGGCCCTGATCAACGTGATGAGCTCGACGGTCGACGGGGAATATCAGCGTTACAAGGCGGAGAATGGCGCCTATGTGAGGGATCACTTCTTCGGCACGGACCCCCGGACCAAGGAGATGGTCGCCGAGATGAGCGACGATGAGGTCTGGGCCCTCCGTCGCGGCGGTCTCGATTTCAAGAAGATCTACGCCGCCTACAAGGTCGCCACCGAGTTGAGCAACGGGAAGCCAACGGTGATCCTGGCCAAGACCATAAAGGGATGGACGCTGGGCCCGGACGTGGAGGGTCGCAATGCGACCCATCAGATCAAAGAGCTCACCAACCAGCAGCTTATGGGGCTTCGCGCCAGGCTCCACCTCGAGGCGGAGATCCCCGCCGAGGCCCTGGAGGGAGACAAGGTCCCCCCCTACTTTCGCCCCGCCCCCGGCACCCCCGAGTACGAGTACCTCCATGCACGACGCAAGGAGCTCGGGGGGTACCTGCCTCAACGCGTGGTGCGCTCCAACACTCTGACCCCGCCCGCCTCCGAGACCTTCGCCGAGGTCTACGCCGGATCGGGCAAAGTGGAAGCCTCTACGACAACGGCATTCACCCGACTGTTGCGGGCATTGGCCCGCGCCGAGAGCTTCGGGAAGCACGTGGTACCCATCGTCCCCGACGAGGCGCGCACTTTTGGCATGGACTCTCTGTTCCGCGAGCTCAAGATCTATGCCTCGAAAGGCCAGCTCTACGAGCCGGTCGACGCCTCGATGCTCCTCTCCTACGCCGAGAGCCAGGACGGCCAGATCCTCGAAGAGGGGATCACCGAGGCGGGATCCACCGCCTCATGGATCGCCGCCGGCACCTCCTACGCCACGCGTGGCATGCCGATGGTGCCCTTCTTCATCTTCTACTCGATGTTCGGCTTCCAGCGGGTCGGCGACCTCCTCTGGTCCGCCGCCGACTCCCGGGTGCGCGGGTTTCTGCTCGGGGCCACGGCGGGGCGCACGACGCTAGAGGGCGAGGGCTTGCAACATCAGGACGGCCACAGCCACGTGCTGGCAACCACTGTCCCCACATGTGATGCATACGACCCCTCCTTCGCCTACGAGGTGGGGACCATCGTCGAGCACGGACTGAACAGGATGTATGGCGACAACCCCGAAGACGTCTTCTATTACCTGACCCTCTACAACGAGAACTACTCCCAGCCACCCCGGCCGGAAGGGGTGGAGAAGGGAATAGTCGACGGTCTCTACCGCTGGGCGGAAGGCCCCCAGGCCGGCGGTCAGAAGGTGGCGATCCTGTTCTCCGGCTCCGCCAACCTGGCGGCCAGGCAGGCCGCGGGCGAACTGGCCGAGCACTACGACATCAGCGCCGAGCTGTGGTCCGCGACGTCTTACAAGAAGCTGCGGGAGCAGGCGCTGTCCGTAGATCGGTGGAACCTGCTGCATCCAAGCGAGACGCCGCGTACGCCGTTCGTCACGGAAGCACTGGCCGGGGTCAAGGGGACGATCGTGGCGGTCACCGACTACATGAAGCTGGTTCCCGATCAGGTGTCACGCTGGGTCCCCTGGCCATTTGTCACCCTCGGGACCGACGGGTTCGGCCGGTCGGACAACCGAAAGGCGCTGCGCCGATTCTTCGAGGTCGACACCGGGCACGTGGTGGTGGCCACCCTGTCGAGTCTTGCCGCACAAGGCCTGGTGCCGAAGAGCCTGGTCAAGGACGCCTTCGACCGATACGAGATCGATCCGGATGCACCCGATCCGGCTCACGCCCACTGATGGCCACGTACCGCGAGCTCGTCAACCGGGCCAGGGACCAGATCCGCGAGATCCTGCCCGAAGACCTGGAGTCCCGTCTCGCCCATGTTCAGCTCATCGACGTGAGAGAGGTGGGTGAGCACTCACAGGGCGCCATCCCCGGGGCCCGCCTGATACCGCGGGGCTTGCTGGAGCGTGACATCTCAGGTGTCGCCCCGGACACCAGGAGACCCGTGGTGGTCTATTGCTCCGGTGGCAGCAGATCGGCGCTGGCCGCGCTCAGCCTCGAGGAGATGGGGTACGCCGACGTGTCGTCCCTGGCCGGGGGCTTCGATCGGTGGAAGTCCGAAGGGCGCTCGTGGGGCACGGGCGAGGGTCTCAGCGCCGAGCAACGTGACCGCTACTCGCGTCATGTGCTCCTCACCGAGGTCGGCGAAGAGGGTCAGACCCGTCTCCTCGGCTCCAGGGTGCTCCTGATCGGCGCCGGAGGGCTCGGCTCACCCGCCGCCATGTATCTGGCTGCCGCCGGAGTCGGGACCATCGGGATCGTCGACTACGACGTCGTCGACAGCAGCAACCTGCAGAGGCAGATCCTGCACAACCTGGACCGGATCGGGATGGCCAAGACCGATTCCGCCCGGGAGACGCTGTCGGCCCTCAACCCAGATGTGAAGGTGGTGACCCACAACGAGCGGCTCACCGCCGAGAATGCGTTGCGGATCATGTCCGGCTACGACATGGTCGTCGATGGTGGCGACAACTTCCCCACCCGATATCTGGTCAACGACGCCTCGCTCCATCTTCGGGTCCCGGTGGTACACGGCTCGATCTTCCGCTTCGAGGGCCAGGTGTCGGTTTTCGACCCCTACCACGGGCCCTGCTACCGCTGCCTCTTTCCCGAGCCCCCGCCCCCGGAGTTGGCCCCATCCTGCGCCGAGGCCGGTGTGCTCGGGGTGCTGCCGGGCATCATCGGCTCGATCGAGGCGATGGAGGCCATCAAACTGCTCCTCCACCTCGGTGAGCCGCTCATCGGCCGTCTCCTCATCTACGATGCCCTGGAGGAGGACTTCAGCGCGGTGAACATCGGCCGTGACCCGAACTGCCCCGCCTGTGCCGACCCCGATCGCCCCCCGGTCCTCGTCGAGTACGACCAGGCGTGCCGTCCGGCGGGGAACGTCCAGCGCTCCCCCTCGTAATTTGGTTGGACGGGCCCGCTGGTGAGCTCTGAGCGTCCCCCTCACGGAGAGGGGCAGGTGCGAGTCCGGGTCCCGGACCGGGTCCGAGAGGCAATCCTGGCCCATGCCGCCGACTGCGCTCCCGATGAGTGCTGCGGGCTGCTCGCCGCCGATGGCGACGGCCGGATCAGTTTCGCCTACCTGCTGTCCAACACCAACCCATCACCGGTCTCTTACACGGTGGACCCGGACGAGCACTTCCACGCCCTCCGCCACGCCGAGTCGATGGGCTGGGAGATCGCCGGCGTCTTCCACTCGCACCCGAACGGGCCGGCAACTCCGTCGATGGTAGACGTCCAAGCCGCGCTCGACCCGGGATGGATGTACCTGATCGCCGCCCCCGGCGAGATCCGCGGTTTTTGGATCAGGGAAAGCGGTGTCGAGGAGATCGGCCTCGACTGAACCTCACTCCCAGGCGGTGAGGATCACCGCCACGATGATGTAGGCGACGACGGCGTTGATCCCGTTGATCAGCCAGTAGGTGCTGCCCTTGCGCTCGTAGACCTGGTTGACCAGGGCACCGACCGCGCCGAAGCCGACCCCGAGCGCCACCCCGAGCCAGATCCCGTCCATCAGCTCGGTGGCGCCGACCGCCTCGACGATCAGCGCGATCACCACGGTGGTCACGAAGTAGCCGATGAGCGTCGGGATGAAAAGGACCGCCAGGGGCGGGCCGCCGCCGGTCATGTCGACCTTCGAGGCGCGCTGCCAGGCACCGCTCAGGGGCGGCAGCGAGTACCAGATGGCACTGAAGGCGAACCAGGCAATCGTCGCCACCACGACGGCGAGCCAGTTCAAGTC
>JBOGEU010000030.1:0-1054 GCA_050741995.1 Acidimicrobiia bacterium
CTTCTCCCTTAGGTCACTGAGCAGGATGGCGGCAGGACAGGCGCGTCCTGCGACCAGGCGCGCGCGGCGGAGAGACGATGGGGCTCCATGATGGGCATGAGCAAAGGCCAGCAGATCATCAGGTACCTCGATCCGGTGGAGGGCTTTCGCGGCTGGCTCGCCCTAGACGGCAGTGACCATCGGCTCGCCGCGGGAGGCTGTCGCGTCTGTCCGGGGCTGACCGAATCCACCATCGTCGCCCTGGCCCAGACGATGACACTCAAGCAACGCCTCCTCGGCATCGCTTCCGATGGGGCCAAGGCGGGTATCGACTTTGATCCCCGTTCGCCCCGGAAGCAACCAGCGCTGCAAAGGTTCGTGCGCTTCCTTCGCCCGCATCTCGAGGGCCGGCTCTCACTCGGGCCTGACCGTGGCACCACGTGGAACGAGCTCGAGACCATCGCCCGTCAAGAGGGGTTGGGGTCCGTGAAGAGCGCCATAGGTCGAGCTCAGGAGCTCGGAGGAGACGAGTTCCACCGTCGGCTCGAGATCCTTCACGCCGACGTGGCTGGCCTCGACGGTCGGTCAACGTCGCGCCGGACACGCCCTGGCCCACGCCGCACTCGCTGCCCTCCACCCTGTGGGCGAGGCAAGCCGTCGCACCCGAGTCTCCGTCCAGGGGTTCGGCACTCTCGGTCGTGCCGCTGCCCTCTCGCTCGCGGAGGCTGGCGCCACGGTGGTCGCCGTGTCGGACGAGTTCGGCAGCCTGGTCTCTCGCCCTGGCTTGGATGTGGAGGCGCTGCTGAAGGACCAGCAAGGGACCCCTCTCGACCTGACTTCTGCCGGCACCTCGGCTCAGGTCGGCCCGCCGGAATCCCTCTTCAGTGAACCGGTCGATGCCGTCGTCCTCGCTGCCTGCGAGGAGGGCCTCACCGCAGATCACGCCGCCATCATCCAGGCCGAGGCCGTGGTCGTCGGAGCCAACCTCGGGCTCTCGCCGGCGATCGAGTCCACTCTGCACCAGCTCGGGATCACCGTGATCCCTGACTTCGTGGGCGGTTGTGGTGGCTCGGCC
>JBOGEU010000031.1:0-1558 GCA_050741995.1 Acidimicrobiia bacterium
GTCCTCACCGGTGTTGTCCCGCCCCGTTTCACCCCACGGCGTCGACGGCGTCAGGACCCATTCGGTGCAGCGGAGAATCTCGTCTTCGTCTACCTCACCCCCACCCAACGGGCGGTAGGTGGAGTAAGGGACCTCGTTGGATGGGTTGCCAGGGTCCCATTCGAAGATCTTTATCCTGATCACTTCGTTCCCTGAAGTCGAAGAGAGTGCGGCTGCCGCCGCTTCGAGGATGGCGCAGTCGGCGCCGAGGATCGGGCCCACGGAGGCTCCCACTCTCGCCCCCTCCCGGGACGAAGCGGCCAGCCCGAACCAGCTACGGAATGCCATCCCGTACTCGAACGCACCGAGCACGATCAGAAGGAGGAGCCCGGTGACCAATGCGGTCTCGATGGCCACGGCCCCCGACTCGGAGCGTATGCGGCGCAACTCAGTCCACCAACCTGACCGGGTCACCGGATACCCGCGCCGTCCAGGTGGTGCGGTCGTGGGCCTGGCCGGTCTCGTCTGGCGTGGCCGAGGTCTCGATATGGACCTTCCACCAGCATGCCAGATCCCCCAATGCTCCATTGCAGGGGTCGTCGGCGATCGGGATGGAGACCCGGAGCCATTCCGCGTTGAATCTTTGTTTGGAGATGTCGATGATGCAGTCCCCGATCGTTCCGTCCGACGATGGTGACTTGGATGATGTCGAGGTCCACGAACAAGCAGGGGGATCGGCGCTGCCACCGACCGGGTCGATGAACCTGATCTCGGCTGGACCGTCGTTGTCGCCCAGGTCCCAGATGTCGATTTCGAAAGTCTTCCCCCCATGCTCGGGGCGAATCTCGGCAAGGTACGGCTCGGCGTCTCCGTCGAGGAAGTTGACATAGATCGACATGTCGAGGATGCCGTAGACCTTCGGTTTCGCACCGGTCACGACATTGGCCCTAATGCCAAACTTGGTCGAGCCTTCGTAGAGCGGGGAGGGGAACTGCAGGATCCAGACGCCCTCGGTGACGTTCTCATTGACATCGCAGTTGTTGGGCCCATCCCAGGTGTTGAAGTGCCCGTCACCGATGTCGTCATTGACTGCGAAGATCCCGCTGCAGCGCAGATCGGAGTTGTCGGTGGGATCTGTCGGTGTCGAGTCCGGGGCGAAGAGGTTGTACTCGAGGTAGACCCCGCGCTGGCCTTCCGGCCAATTCCAACGCCACGATGTGTCGCCGGTGACCGACGTCCCCTCAGCAAACGTTGGTGGGGGTGGTGGCGTCGGTGGTGGCGTCGGCGGGGGCGAAGGTGGCTCCGGCGGTGGCGCCGGCTCGGCGTAGTGGCCACCGTCGAAGAGTTCGACCGACAGGTTCGCCGAGCCCGGTGCGACCTCGATCCCGTAGTAGTAGCCGCCCTCTCGATACGAACCGTCGCTCGTGTAGGTATCGCACACCTCCGGCGTGTCGGAGTGAGTGACGCACTGTGAGGCGTAGGGATCTCCCTGCTGAATCTCTGTGTATCGGCCATTGATCGCCGCCCAGAAATCGGCGGGCGGCCCACCAAACTGATTCTCCGGGCTCCCCAGGCGAAC
>JBOGEU010000032.1:0-1098 GCA_050741995.1 Acidimicrobiia bacterium
GTGATAGCGTAACCATATCAGTCATCCGTGGCTTACACGGAAATCATGACAGGCCCTGGGGCCAGGTCGCTTCGATCGCCTCGGGGAACCCGCTGAGCCCGTCGCAGCACACGATGAGCACGTCCCGCACGCCCCGGTTGGCCAGCTCGGCGCACACCCCCGCCCAGAACTTGGCGCCCTCGGTCGCTTGCACCCAGATCCCCAGCACGTGGCGGACGCCGTCGAGGTCGACACCCACAGCGATGTGGGCGGCCTTGTTGCGGACCTGGTGGCCGTCCCGGACCTTCACGACCAGGGCGTCGAGGTAGACGATCGGGTAGATCTCCTCCAGCGGCCGGGACTGCCACGCCTGGACCTCCTCGAGGACCGCGTCGGTGACCTTGGAGATCGTCTCGTGCGACAGGTCGGTGCCGATCGTGCGGGCGAGATGGTGCTGAATGTCTCGCACCGTCATCCCACCCGCGTACAGCGAGATGATCATCTCGTCGAGCCCGCCGGCCCGCCGGGAACCCTTGGCGACCAGGCGAGGCTCGAAGCTCCCAGCCCGGTCCCGAGGCGTCGCCAGAGCCACGTCGCCGACCTCGGTCGCCAGGGTCTTGGGCGTGGTGCCGTTCCGGGAGTTCGGGCTTCCCCGGCCTGCAGGGTCGCCTTTCTCGTAGCCGAGATGCTCGGTCAGCTCAGCCGCCAGGCCCCGCTCAAGCACAGCCTTGATCATCTCGGGCAAGAACCCGCCCTCCCCAGTCAGCTGCAGCCCGCCGGCGTCGACCCTGGCCATCAGCTCATCGAGCAAGCCACCGTCAACCAACTCCTCAACCACAGAACGGGCATCGTGCAGGTCCGGCGGCTGCCCGGCCTGGTCGTCGTCCCCTGTCATAGTCATCTCACTACCTCATATGGATGAGGAGCCCCTACACAGACCATCTGACACGCCCAGATCGCCGGCGAGGTCACTCAGCTCATCGACACGCTCGAGACCTACGGCCACGAGATCGAAGGCGACGCAACCGACGACCCCAGCCACCCGATCGTCATCTCTCGGCTGTCGATGTTCGCGCTGCGCCGGACCCCACCGACCTCCTACACGCCATACGCCACCGA
>JBOGEU010000033.1:0-2127 GCA_050741995.1 Acidimicrobiia bacterium
GTCCAACCTGCTCGTGGAGGACCCCGAGACCCAGGACGGCTCAGGGATCAGTGATGTCTGAGACAGGGGGATGATCATGGCAATCGAGCGAACCAGGACCAGCGCCACCAGCTACAGCGACATGGTCACGACCAGCGGACCGGGGCGATGGGTGCACGTCGCAGGGCAGCTCGCCTTCGACTCCGACCGTCGAATCGTCGGCGTCGACGTCGCCAGCCAGGCCCATCGGTGCTTCGATCGCATCGAGTCTCTCCTTCGAGAGGCAGGAGGAGACTTGACCAACGTGGTGAGCATCACGACTTACCTCACCGACCTCGAGCACTACCCGCAGTTCGACCGGGTCCGCTCCGAGCGGTTCCCGGAGCATCCCCCGGCCAGCGCCGCCGTGAAGGTGGCGGGTCTGCTCTTCGGTGCGCTAATCGAGATCTCTGCCGTCGGATTCGTACCGGTGCAGGAGAGGGCAGACACATAGCGTCGCCATCCAGGACGCTCATGCCGGGGACGCCCCCTCGTGAGCGGTTCGCCGATCCCGAGGGCAATCTCTCGATGAGCCAGTTGCTGAATCTCCGTAGTGACACCCAAACCCTCCCCACCGAGGCGATGCTCGAGGCGATGAGTGCCGCCGAGTTGGGAGATGACACCTACCGCGAAGATCCCACGGTCATCCGTTTGGAGGAACGGGTGGCCGAGATGTTGGCCAGGGAGGCGTCGATGCTGGTGCTCAGCGGGACCATGGCCAATCTCGTCTCGCTCATGGTCCATTGCCGCCCGGGGGACGAGTTCTTCGTCGATGCCCAGGCCCATGTCATCCGGAGTGAGGCCGGCGGCTATGCCGGCGTCGCCGGTGTGGCCCCCGTCTTCGTCGAAGGACGCCGCGGTCATCCCGCTCCCGAGGCGCTGCGGGCCGGCATCCACGACCCTGACGTGCATCGCCCCCATCCCCGGTTGCTGTGGTTGGAGAACACACACAACCGGGCCGGAGGGACGGTGATGGGGATCGAGCATCAGCGGTCCCTGGTGGAGATCGCCAGGGACTCGGGGCTGGCTACGCATCTCGACGGGGCCCGGATCTTCAATGCGGCCATCGCCCTCGGGCTCCCGGTCGACCACCTGGCCGACGGGGCGGACACCGTTTACGTCGACTTGACCAAAGGCCTCAGCTGCCCGATGGGGGCACTGGTGGCAGGCGATCTGTCCTTCATCGAGGAAGCCCGGAATAAGCGACGGGCGCTCGGAGGGGGGATGAGACAGGCGGGCATCATCGCAGCGGCGGGCCTCGTCGCCTTGGAGACGATGGTCGATCGTCTCGAGGACGATCACGCGCTCGCCCGATGGCTCGCCGAACGGCTGGCGGAGATCGACGGCTACGACGTCGACGTCGATGCCGTCGAGACCAACATCGTCTTCGCAGACGTGTCCAGACTCGGTGGATCGCAGCTCGTGGCCGAGCGGTTACTGGCCAAGGGATTGATCGTCCTCGGATCGCCTCCCTCCGAGATCCGCATGGTGACCCATCGCCACATCGGCCGGCCGGAAGCCGAGACCGCGCTCCGACTCCTGGCCGGCCTGGCAGAGGAGACGCGGAGGTGACGAACGATCACAGCACCGCGATGGGCGTCGACCCGATCGGCTCGAGAGAGCCGGCCGGCGCCAAGGTGGTCCTGCTCGATTCCCTGGGCCGACCGGCCGGCGATGCCGCCAAAGAGGCGGCTCATCAGCCCCCGGGCGAGCTGCACAACGCCTTCTCTGTCTTTGTCAGGGACCGCGAAGGGCGACATCTGCTCCAGAGACGGGCGTCGACCAAGTACCACTTCGCCGGCCGATGGGCCAACACCTGTTGCGGTCATCCGTCACCCGGCGAGCGCGTCTCCGATGCGGCGCACCGGCGTCTGGCTGAGGAGATGGGGCTGGGCGCCGATCTGACCCACCTCGGCTCGTTCACCTACCGGGCCCTGGACCCGGTCAGCGGGCTGGTCGAGTACGAGTGTGACCAGCTCTTCACGGGGCTCCTCGACGACGACCCGGATCCGGATCCCCGCGAAGTGGAATCCTGGGAATGGGTCGGGGCGGACGAGTTGCTGTCGCGGATCGCATCGGAACCAACCGTGTTCACACCGTGGCTCGTGA
>JBOGEU010000034.1:0-6578 GCA_050741995.1 Acidimicrobiia bacterium
GGCCCGGCTCCGGGCGGCGCTTGCCTTGGTGGAGACCCTGGACCTCGAGATGGTCGCCGGCGATGCCCTGCTCACCTTGCCCGACGTGCTGGCGGATCTTCCCGGCGATGATCCGGCGATCGTGGCAAACTCATTCACCCTGATCCAATTCAGCGTCGAGCAGCGTGATCGGCTCGATGCGATCACCCAGGCAGCCCAATCCCGGCGTCCGGTGTTCCGGGTCTCGATGGAGGCGATCGACAAGAGGGACGACTGGGCTCGTCTCGTCGTCGACGACGGCTCGGGCCCGGTGACGGTGGGTCAGGCCCACCCCCACGGGGAGTGGATCGAGCTATTTCACCGACGGACCACTATGCCCGGCCGTAGACCGGGATCTCGGCGCCGTTGATCACGCCGGAGTCGTCGTTGAGCAGGAAGTGGGCGACTGCCGCGATCTCGTCGGGTGTCGGCCAGGTCACGTAGTCGGCGTAGGGGAGGGACTGTCGGGTGGCCGGGGTGTCGATGACCGAAGGCATGAGGACATTGGCGGTGACACCGGTCCCTTCCAGTTCCTGGGCCACCGACTTCGTCAGTGCGACAACCCCCGATTTCGATATGTTGAAGGCGGCCTGCCCGGTCGGGAAGTCGACGGCGGCGCGGCTCCCGACCGTCACTATCCGTCCCCAGCCGGCATCCACCAGATAGGGGACTGCGGCCCTGACCGCATAGAACGCCGACCGCAGGTTGAGGTCGACCATCCTCTCGAATCGGAGATCGTCGGTCTCGGCGACGTCCCGGCCACCGGCCCATCCGCCGACCAGCGAGCACAGCCCGTGGATCGAGCCCCAGCGGTCTGCGACGTTCTTCATCAGGCTGTTGACCGCCTCGGCGTTGGTGGCATCGACCCGTACCAGCAGCATCCGATCCTCATCGATGTCGAACTCCTCCTCGAACCGGGTTGCCTCGTCGGGCATGAGATAGGTGACCGCGAGCCGGTAGTCCTCGAAGACGAGACGCCGCACCAGAGCGGTTCCAAGACCACCGGTGCCACCGGTTATCACGAGCGTCTTTTCCATCTCTTCCCGTTCCTCGGTCAGGTCACTTTACGTTGAGGCTCCGCGTCTCGTCGCCAAAGAATCCAGATATCGGACACATTTGTCCCCGTAGGCGGACATTTCAACAGGTCGGAGGCGGCAGCGAGGTAGCCGGCGGAATCGAAGTCCGCTCGTGCGTGGCTGGGGTCGCCACCCCGGGAGAGAGTCCAGCCGTCGACGATGGCTCCCGCCGACCCCGATGAGCCGTCGACACCATCGGTGGCAAAGGCAACGAACACGTCCCCGGTCCCGACGAGCCGTTCAGCGGCGATGAGGGCAGCGTGCGTGTTGCGCCCACCTCTCCCTTTCCCCGCCACCTCGAGGACGGTCTCACCGACGCCGATCGTGACCTCTGCTGCGGCACTCCGCAAGAAGCGGTCAAGACAGTCCTCGACCTCCCCGCTCAGCCATTCCGACCTGACTTCGACCGGTCGCCGTACCACAGCGGCCAAACCCCGCGCCGCAGAACGACCGTCAGCGAGTTGGGTGACCCTGGGTGACAGCTGTGGCGCCGACACCGAAGACATGGCCGCCAACACCTCCTGGGGCACGTCGAGGGAGAATCGGCGCATGATGGACAGGGCGGCATTTGGATCGGGGGCCTTGGGCACCGTAGGGCCCGAAGCGACAACAGAGGGCGGGCCACCGGCCACATCGGAGATGACGAAGGTGTCGATGGGGCGCCCGGCCGCCCTCGAGACACCACCGCATTTGATGGCCGACAGGTGGGACCGCACCAGGTTGATCTCTGCGATGTCCGCGCCACCGTCGATCAGGGCGCGGTTCACATCGGCGAGGAAACCAGGTGGCACCCCTTCGCGGGGCATCTCGCACAACGAGGAGCCACCACCGGAGATGAGAGCGACGATCCCGGTCGAGGCCGGGATCTCCACTACGGCCTCGAGAACGGCTCGGGCCGCGGCGAGGCTTGCTGCGCCCGGGACCGGGTGGTCACCGACGAAGAACGTGAGCGCCGCCGGCGCATCCTCCACGTGATCGGAGACGCAGACCCCACCCACAAAGTCGAGAACCGAGGCTGCGCCCCGGGCCATTGCAGGGGCGGCTTTCCCGATGGCGACGACAACCGTCGGCCGGCCGGCCTGGTCGGCCAGGGCCTTCGCAGTGAGCCGTTCGGGCTCGACAGCGGCGAGCCCGGCATCAAGCCATTCCAGGATCTGGGCCCGGTCCGCGGGGTCCGGCGCCAGCACTCGGGGATCGAAGCGCCCGCTCACCGGATTCGATCGAGCCAAAGGCCGCGCGGGTGGCGGCGCGCCGACTCGAAGTCGTCGAACGAGTCGACATCGTGCAGCAGGCCGAGCCTGGAGACGATCCGGGCCATGGGGAAGCGACCGAGGTGGTGACGAAAGCTGCCCGCCCCGTAGCAGAAAGCGGCCTCGCCGCTTCCACCGAGAGCCGAGGTCCCCCCATCGGCCGATGGGGCAATGACCCACCCGGTGTCGGCCAAGGCCCGGTCCACGTCCTCCAACTCATCACCTGTGAGCAACGGGAGGTCGGCATGAAGCACCAGCCACTTGGACCCAGATGCGTCCGCCCAGGCGACGCCTGCCGCCGCGGCATGGTCGAGGCCTCTCCCCGGGTCGGGGATGCTGGGGAAACCGAGCCGAATCGCCCACCCTGCTACCTCGGCATCACCGGCGACCAGCACCGGGAGCATCCCGGCATCGGCGGTCAATTCCGCCGTCCGTTCCGCAAGCGACTGGCCCAGCCAGGATCTTGCATCGGGGGACAGCGACTCGGCCATCCGACCCTTGCCGAGTCGAAACGACTTGACGGGCAGGACGGCGACAGTGGGCACTCCGGGATGCTAGGGCGAGGTGCTCCGCCCGATTTCGCTCCGCCCGTTGGTTAAGGGACCACCATCACCGGCACCGGGGAATGATGGCAGAGGCGGTCGGCGACCGACCCGAGCATCACCCGTTCTGCCAATCCGGCGCCCCGTCTGCCGATCACGATCAGATCGGCGCCGCGATCCTCGGCGATGTCGATGATCTTCCCGGTGGGGTCGCCCAGCTCCTGCATCGTCTCGTAGTCCACGCCGTCGAGCGGGAGGCGTTGCTCGGTGTCCCTCAGAATCTGCTCCTGGCCCTCGACCAGGGCGGTCGACAGCGCCTCGGGCGATGGTGGCGCCCCGCCAATCCCCCACCAGCCCTCGGGTGGTCTGACGACGGTCACGATGAGGAGCTTGGCCTGCCATGAGCGCGCCATCTCGGTGGCGATCTCGGCGGCCTTGGTGCTGGACTCGGAGCCATCGATACCGGCGATGATCGTCTTCGGTTTCCATTCCATTGCTGACTTACCTCCTGCTCAGACCCTACGCATGTTCCAGGGCATCCAGGTCAGAAGACTGTTGCGCCCTGAAACGTCCCAGCACCAGGCCGGAGCCGAAGTAGGAGGCGACCAGACGGTGCATTGGCGGCGAGACTAGATGTGGGCCTGCCGCGCCTGGAGCACCCGCATCGCCCGCAGCGTGTTCCAGCGGCTCGGCTCACCGACGGCCTCCATCTCGAACCAGGTCTCGCCCGGCCATCGCTGCTGCAGGAGCCATCGCCAGTCATCGTGCCGCTTGCGCTCGACCACCTCGATTGCCTCCTCGAGGCGCTTGTCCTCGAGACTCGCCGCCGCCCTGAAGTAGTCGAGCCCGCGCAGGACGTCGTAGTGCCACCGCGGGGGGAAGGAAAATCGCAGGTATCGGTCGTCGACCACGTCACCGGTCCGGTGTGACCTGAACATCCGGTGCTCGAGGAAGAACTCGCGGCCACGCCCCTCCGCCTCGGCGACGGCGGCGTCGGGCGTCGCCGAGTCGGCGCACTCTCGCAACGCCTCCAGGACGGAGATGGTGGTGTGGAACGACCCGTGCTCGGAGGGATGGCAGTTCCATCCCCCGTCGGGCAACTGCCGTCCCAGGAGCCTCGCCAGCAAGTTATCCCGACGCGGGTCCTCGAAGCCGAACCAGTAGAAGAAGGCGAGGACCATCGCCATCACGCAGGTGTCGCTTCGGGGGTGGGTCACCAGCCGGCCGTCGAGGAAGAGCCGGCACGTTTGGACCGCCCTCGGGTCGGAGCGGGGCATCCCCAGCCTCCTGAGCAGGACCATGGTGTAGGTGGTCGAGATCCACTTCTTGCCATACAGCTTCGGGGTCCAGCGCCCCTCAGGGGCCCGATGCTCCAGGAGCCGGGCGCCCCAACCCTCGGTGGCCACTCGTGATTGCTCCTTCTCCCAGACCGACTCGGGGGCGTTCTCCAGGTCACGCAGCACCTGCCAGCGAATGGCGGGGTCACCTTCCAGCAGCCATTCGACGACCTCCGACCGGTCATGTCCCATGTCGCCATTCAACACGGAGCGTGCCCGGGTTTTGCCTGCCCCGCGGTTTCCTTCCCGGTCCGAGCAATTACGCTCTATGCGATGGAACCGGCATCCAAGATATGGGTTGACGGTGATTTCGTCGATTGGGACGACGCCACCGTCCACTTCCTGTCACATTCCCTCCAGTACGGAACCGGTGTCTTCGAGGGCATTCGCGCCTACAAGACACCCGAGGGATCTGCCGTATTCCGTCTGCACGATCACATGCTCCGCCTCGTCGCCTCGGCCCGTGCCTACGGGCTTTCGATGAAGGAGACCGCAGAGGAGATGGACGAAGCCTGTCTCGAGCTGCTCCGGGTCAACGAGCTGGATTCGGCCTACATCCGCCCCTTCGTCTTCTACGGGGCCGGTGCCTTCGGGATAAACCCCAAGGCGAGCCCGGTCCACAACTACATGGCGGCCTTCCATCTCGGCAGCTACATGGGCGACGACGGGGTCCAGAACGGCATTACCACCATGGTGTCCAGCTGGCGCCGGATCTCTCACAGCAGCTTCATCCCCACCGCCAAGGGCTCGGGGCAGTACCTGAACTCGGTCCTCGCCAAGCAGGAGGCGCTTCGGGCCGGTTACGACGAGGCGATCATGCTCAACGACGCCGGTCTGGTCTCGGAGGGGAGCGGGATGAACCTGTTCACCGTTAGCCGGGGGACGGTGTTCACCCCACCGGTGTCGTCGGGGATCCTCGAGGGGATAACCCGCAACACAGTGATCGATTTGCTCCGCAGCGAGGACATCGAGGTAGTGGAGACCGACCTGGCCCGGGGCAGCCTGTACACCGCCGACGAGGTGTTCCTCACCGGGACCGCGGCCGAGGTGACGCCGGTGCGCGAGATCGACAGCCGGACCATCGGCGGCGGTGAGCCCGGTCCCGTCACTCGAAAGGCGCAGGACCTCTTCTCCGACCTGGTGGCGGCCAAGATCCCCGAGTACCGGGACTGGCTCAGCTTCATCTGATGGGCCAACAGCCCAACATCGAACTGACCGAGTCCGACCTGCCGCGGCGTGATCCCGCGACCCCGCCTGCCCGTAGCTGGCGAGCAGAGCGCCTCGGCGTGCCCACCTCCCCCGGGGAGGTGCCCCGGGGCGGGATGTTCGGCCAGCCGGCACCCGACGGCGGGTGGGCGATGCGGATCATCGGCGCCGCCAAGCTCCCCGATGACGACCCAAATCTCGAGCTGGTCTTGGGCGCATTGATGGTGGCCAGGGCGGCAGCTCTCGGCCGCGGCCCGACGCTCGAAGATCTGGAAGTCGCTCTGACCCTTTGTGGCTACGGACATGACGCCAAACCGGAGGTCATCGCACGTCGGGATCGCTGGATCGAGGCGGTCAGCCACGAGATCCGGCCCGGCGAGACGGCGGTGGCCGAAGTCGATGTCGATCTCATCGTCAACAAGCCGGAGCAGGTGCGCTGGGCGCTCTCCCATTCGGGTGACGACACAAAGCACGACCCATCATGAAGATCGTTCGGTTCAAGGCCGGAGACGATATCTCGTATGGCGTGGCCGACACCGAAGGTGTCCTCGTCTACCGGGGCTCTCCCTTCGTCGCCTGGGAGCCGACCGAAACCGTGGTTCCCTGGGACATTGTGCAACTCCTCGCCCCGGTGCTGCCGACCAAGGTCATCGCGGTCGGCAGGAACTACGTGGACCATGCCGACGAGCAGAACGTCGACGTACCCGAAGAGCCTCTGATCTTTCTGAAGCCGGCGACTTCGGTCGTCGGCCCCGAAGCCAATGTGGTGTACCCGTCGATCTCCAAAGTGGTGCATCACGAGGCCGAGTTGGCGGCGATCGTCGGCAAGGTGGCGCGTTACGTCAAGGCCGAGGATGCCTCCTCCTACATCTTCGGTTACACCGCCGCCAACGACGTGACCGCCCGCGATCTCCAGCGCAAGGATGGGCAATGGGCCCGGGCGAAGGGATTCGACACTTTCTGCCCTCTCGGCCCCGCCATCGAGACCGAGTTGGATCCCTTGGAGAAGCTGGCTGTCATCTGCCGGGTCAACGGGGAGGTCAGACAGGCCGGATTCACCTCGGACATGGTCTTCGGAGTCGCCGAGATCCTGGAATACGTCTCGGCGGTGATGACCCTCCTCCCCGGCGACGTCATCCTCACCGGCAC
>JBOGEU010000035.1:0-3887 GCA_050741995.1 Acidimicrobiia bacterium
GCCCCTGGCTGCGTCCTCGTCCTCAACGCACCGCACCGGGTGCGCCTTCGTCCTGCGTCCTTGCCAGGAACGCCGATGACTCGGCGTTACACGCACGGAACTTGCGAGCCGGAGCACTAGTGCTGGGCCGTAGATCGGCCCACGAACGGTGTGACTTCGCGCTCGTAAACGTCCCGGCCGGTCATGCGGTCGACATTGGAGGGCGCCGCCTCGAGTCTGGACAGGAACTCGGGCTCCAGATCCACACCCAGCACCTGGCGGGCCATTTCGGCCACCCGCCCCGCGTGACGGAGGACGAAAACCGCCTCGAGACCCGAGACGTCATCGAAGAACCAACCGCACGAGGTATACATCAGCATCGCCCGATGCTGTATCTCGAGGAGGGCGATCGCCGTCGTCTCCTCCTCGGGAGTCAGCCCTGGTCTGGCGTGCCTGGCCAGGAAATCGCCCTCGGGCTCGCCGAGGACGACCTCGATGTAGCCGTCTCTCGCTGCCCAGGGATCGTGAAGCAGAGCCTGCCCCCTGGTCTCGAACGGCCCGATCAGCTGATCACGCAGCCAATCGAGTGCCTCGCGCAGTGGCCCTCGCCAGCGCTGGTGCCACTCCGGGTGACGTCCGGTGGAGCACCCACAGTTCGACCTCCAGCGCTCCACTCCATGGGCGCAGCTCCACGAGCTGTCCTCGACGATGCCGGCATTCCTGGTGGCCGGGTGATGGGCGAGGAACTCGGCGTAATTGGTGAGACGGGCACCCGGGTCGGCATCGATCAGGTCGAGGGCGACTGCCAACGCCATCTCCCCGTGCCGATGATGGTGCCCGTAGGTCTCGCCGTCGGTTGCCACGTGAACGAGGCGACCACGGTCACCCGGCTCACCGGCGGCCTCGATCAACCTCTGGGCCAGGGCTCGTCCATCGTCGAGGATGCCGTCGAAGGCGATGTCATGGGACATGGCACCGTCGTAGAAGAAGACCGCGATGCTCCGCCCTTCGGGGAGATCGATCAGGTACGGCATCCGGGTGTCGATGTTCCCCCCATCGATCTGGCGCCACGACCCGTCCTCGTCCTCCACCGCCGCCGCCTGATAGGGCGAGAGGACGGTGAAGGCGATCCCCTCCCGGGCCAGCAGGTCGAGGCTGTCGGTGTCGACGGCGGTCTCGGGGAGCCACATCCCCTCCGGACGGCGCCCGAAACGGTGCTCGAAGTCGGCAATGCCCCAGCGCACCTGGGTGACCCGGTCCCGATGATTGGCCAAGGGGAGAATGGTGTGGTTGTAGGCCTGGGCCATGGCCGAGCCGTGGCCGTCGAAGGCCTGCGCCGACGTTGCATCGGCGCCCACGATGGACCGATAGGTCTCGACAGCGTTCCCTTCGAGCCAGCTGAGCAGTGTGGGCCCGAAGTCGAAGCTTATTCGCTCATATGTGCTCACAGTGCGGGCAACGTCACCGTTCTCGTCGAGGATGGCTGCGTGCGCATTGGCGGCGTAGCACTCCTCGGTGATCCGCTGGTTCCAGTCGTGCCAGGGGGCGGCCGCCGGCTGTTGGGCGAGCTCACCCGTGAACGGGTTCTCTCGCGGTGGTTGGTAGAAGTGCCCGTGGATGCAGACGTAGTTGCTCAAAATCGGGACAAACTTAGGGGTCGCAACCGCCTTATCCGCTCTTCCGCGGATTCGGCTCGTGCTTGAGCACCACCACTGCCAGCGGGGGCAATGTGAGGTCGACGCTGTGCGGGCGCCCGTGGTGGGGCACCGCCAGCGGGCCGGTGCCCACTTCCCCGAGGTTGCCCTGGCCGCTTCCACCGTACACCTCGGCATCGGTGTTGAGGATCTCGACCCATCGGCCGGGCACCGGGACTCCGACCCGGTAGGAGTGACGTGGGACCGGGGTCAAGTTGACCGCCACCAGCACCAGGTCGCCTTTGCCCGACCTGCGGAAGTAGGCGAGCACGCTATTGGTCGAGTCGTTGGGGACCGCCCACTCGAATCCGGCAGGATCGCAGTCGAGCTCGTGGAGGGCAGGCTCGGCGGCGTAGACGAGATTGAGATCGGTCGTCACCCTTTGGATCCCTCGATGCGGCTCGTACCCGGTCAGATCCCAATCCAGCTGGCCATCGTGCGCCCATTCCGATCGGGAAGCGATCTCGGCACCCATGAACAGAAGCTTCTTCCCCGGCTGGGTGTACATGTAGGCGAGGAGGAGGCGAAGCGTGGCGAATCTCTGCCAGTCGTCGCCCGGGAACTTCTCCAGCAGCGACCGCTTCCCATGGACGACCTCGTCGTGGGAGAGGGGAAGCATGAAGTTCTCGCTGAAGGCGTACACCGCCCGAAACGTGAGCTCGTGGTGGTGGTAGGCCCGATGAACCGGCTCCCGTGAGAGATATAGCAGGGTGTCATGCATCCAGCCCATGTCCCATTTGAGCCCGAAGCCGAGCCCACCAAGGAAGGTCGGCCGCGACACCATGGGCCAGGATGTCGACTCCTCGGCGATGGTCTGGGTGTCGGGAAAGTTGAGGTAGACGACCTCGTTGAGCCGTTTCAGGAAGGAGATCGCCTCGAGGTTCTCCCGCCCACCGTGCACATTGGGGACCCACTCCCCTTCGGAGCGCGAGTAGTCGAGGTAGAGCATCGATGCCACTGCGTCGACCCTGAGCCCGTCGACGTGATAACGGTCTAGCCAGAAGATGGCGTTGCTGATGAGGAAGGCCGGGACCTCGGCCCTCCCATAGTTGTAGATGTATGTGTTCCAGTCGGGGTGAAACCCGAGCCGGGGGTCGGCATGCTCGTAGAGATGGGTTCCGTCGAAGAGGGCGAGCCCATGTTCGTCGCTGGGGAAATGGGAGGGCACCCAGTCGAGGATGACGCCGACCCCGGACCGATGCAGCGAATCGACCAGGGCCATGAAGTCCTGCGGAGTGCCGTACCTGCTGGTGGGGGCGAAGTAACCGGTGGTCTGATAGCCCCACGATCCGTAGAAGGGATGCTCCATCACCGGCAGGAGCTCGACATGGGTGAAGCCCAGCTCGTCGAGATATGGCGGAAGCTGCTCTGCCAGCTCCAGGTATGTCAGGTGCCGGCCATCGGGGCCGCGTCGCCAGGAGCCGAGATGCATCTCGTAGACGCTGATCGGGGCGTCGAGTGCGTTTCTCTCGGCTCGCGAGCGCATCCACTCGGCGTCTCCCCAGTCATAGGCGGTGTCCCAGACCTTGGAACCGGTCCGGGGTGGGGTCTCGTGATGTAAGGCGAACGGATCCGCCTTCTCAGCGACGAAGTCGCCGTTGGTGACCCGATATTTGTAGGTGGCTGCCGGTGCCACCCCCTGGACGAAGCCCTCCCAGATGCCGGACACACCGCGCGGGGCGAGAGGATCGGCCGTCGGGCTCCAGCCGTTCCAATCGCCGATCACGGACACGCTGTCGGCATTGGGGGCCCACACCGCGAACCAGGTGCCCCCTTGGTCGGGGTGGGCCCCCAGCTTCTCGAAAAGCCGGTAGTGGGTCCCCTCGTTCCACAGATGGAGGTCGTCCTCGGTGAGCGGGCTGGTTGTTTCCGGGGCTCGTCGAGCCAAGCTCTCTTCCTGACCGGTTGACGACCGAGTCTATCGAGAGACCCACCCTGGGCCGCAGGGACCAGACCGACCCTCCCCGTTTGACCAACGGGGGAGAAAGGCCTGGGTCGATTGGACTATTCGATGACTAGTCATGTCGCTGATCCTGTGGAGGGTCCTCACCCTTGGCCGGCTCCGCCGCCGATGAGAGAGGACAGGTCAGACACAGACGAAAGGTTTCCGACATGGCATACGTCACAGACACAGCCGACAGGCGGCGGAGAAGGGCCTTCAGGGCCTCTACTCCCTTTGCCGCCCTCCTGGTGGCCGCCCTCCTCATCTGGCAG
>JBOGEU010000036.1:0-1474 GCA_050741995.1 Acidimicrobiia bacterium
CGCAGCGCCGCGTCCTTGCGGCCCCGGGGCCGGTTCATCTCGTCGATCGGGCACTCGACGACCCGGCCGGTCAAGTTGTGGATCTCGACCTTGTGCCGCAGCTCCAGGAACAAGAAGTACGTCTTCAACGCCTGGGCCCGGGCCAGGCGGGTGCCCTTCGCCGATCCCCGCAGCACCTTGCCGAAGTAGGCGTCGGCGTCGGAGGGCTCCATCTCCCACAGCGGCCGTCCCAACCACGCCCGCACCTGCTCCACGTGGATGACGTCGGAGCTGATCGTTCCGTCGGAGAGCCCTGCTGCCGCCCGGGCCAGCACGAACCCGGCGAGCACGTCGGTCTCGAAGTCGACGAGCTCTTCGGGGCCCGCCCCGGCCCGCACCTCACGCAGGTCCCGCACGGCGGCCAGACTCAACCCACGCCTCCTTGCCTTCGCTCTTACGGCAAGAATAGGCACGAACCTGTCAGAGCTTCAGGGATACTGAAGATTCATCAACCGGCCCTGCCGGTTCCCGAAGACTGAGAACGTGCTGGTCCAGGGCAGAAAGCGCAGATCGTCACCGCCCAGACCGGACAGGAACCCACGGGTTATCTCTTAACCCGAAGCTACAGGGCAGGAAGTCGGCCTCGAACAAAGGTTCGAGGACGATCTTGGCCGCCTGCTGGCACACCCTGTCTGCGACAGTGGGGATGCCCAACGGGCGTTTGGTCCCGTCGGGCTTGGGAATCTCCACCCGCCGAACAGCGCACGGGCGGTAGGTGCCTGCACGGAGTCGATCTTGAAGTTCATCGACCATCCGGTGAACCCCATACGCCTCCACCGCCTCCAGGGTCAGGCCATCGACCCCGGCGGCACCACGATTTGCTCGGACCCGCCTCCACGCCTCCCACAGCACGTCAGTTCTGTGGATGCGGTCGTACAACAGGGCGTGGAAGCGGCGACCCGGAGACTGCTTGGCCGCAGCCCATAGCCGGTTCTGGAGTCGTCGCACTTTGGCGGGGGCCGGATGGCGGCCCTCGGGGTGGTTGGGCCGGGCGGTCCCGGCCATGCCCTCGCGCTTACCTCCGTCGCCGGCGTGACCGAAGTCGGGGCCCTTCCCTCCCGCCGGGTTCATCCCGGCGATCAGCGGTACTACGACCCCGTCGGACTCCCGCTGCGCTCCGCTCGACTTCACCATTGGCTTATACGAGCGGTCTTTGCTGACGAGGCTGCGCAGACGGGCCTCTCCTGTTCCGAACCAGACCGTGCGTGCGTGCCGATCCCCCTACCCCGGGGGGACCCGACCAGGGCCTCTCCGGAACTTGCCAAGAGGTCGGACATGGGCCTTCACCGCGAAATGAGCGGCTCGGCTCCCCCGTTGTAAATTTGACGAGGCTGCAGGACTCGTGCCTGGTGGCACTACGGCCCGCACGCTTGCTCCCTCCAAATCCGACTTTGGCGGGTTGAGGAGTTGCTGGGAGGCTGGCAATGCTGTGACC
>JBOGEU010000037.1:0-5811 GCA_050741995.1 Acidimicrobiia bacterium
ATCCGAAGCTGCGAGCCCGGCGCGGCTCAGGGCGCCCGCTATCACCGAAGTCGACCGTGACCAGATCTCCATCGGGTCGTTCTCGACCCAGCCCGGCTGGGGGAATATCTGCCGGTGCTCCTCTTGCTCCACGGACACCACCGACCCTTCATGATCGAAGATCATGAAACGAGTGGAGGTGGTCCCCTGGTCGAGCGCTCCTACGAACTCGGGCATCGGGGCACTAGTGCTCTGGCCACTGGCGTTGGCGATGTTCAGGGCGAGCCAGGGGCGCCGATGGCAAGGACGCAGGACGCAGACGCACCCGTAGGTGCGTCAAGGACGAGGACGCAGCAAGCGTTGTCATCTGGCCGTCCTGAACGCGGCGAACATTAGTGGTCGGGGCACTAGCCGCCGAAAGCGCGGTGGCGGTCTTCGGAGGACAGCGCGCGCCCGATGTAGTTGGAGGTGCCTGCAGAGAGCAACTCCCGACCGGCGGCGGCCAGAGCCCCGTAGGCGGCAAACGCCAGGGCGCCGCCGGTGGAGACCCGTCTCACCCCGGAGTCCCGCAGCCGTGCCAGGTTCGGCCCGTCGGCACGGGCCAGCACGTTGACCGCAGCGCCGGTCTCGACCACCACCCTGCGGATCTGGTCGATGTCGGCGAGACCGGGGGCATACACCACGTGGGCGCCGGCCCGGAGATAAGCGGTGAGACGCGCGATCGTGTCCTCGAGATCGTCGATCCCGTAGAGATGATTCTCGGCCCGGGCGGTGAGCGTCATCCCGGCGGACGTCGCTGCATCGGCGGCGGCAGCGACCCTCTCGACAGCCATCTCGACCTGCTCGATCCCGGTCTCCGGGTTGTAGTCCTCGATCGAGACCCCGGCGGCGCCGGTCTCCGCGATCCGCTCCACGGTCGCCGCCACCCCCTGAGGGTCGTCGACGAAGCAACGCTCCGCATCGACGCTCACCGGCAGCTCGACCGCCGACGCCAGGAGGCGGGCATGCTCGAGGAGCTCGTCGAGTGTGACCCGCTGATCCATCCGGCCCAGGCTCGCCGCGTGACCCGAGCTGGTGGTCGCTATCGCCTGGAAGCCGAGGGCTTCGAGGATCCGGGCCGATCCGATATCCCAGGCGTTGGGCATCACAAAGCAATCGTCGGAGTGGAGATCGGCGAATCGCGACCGGAGTGAGGCCGTGGCCTCGTCGCGGTGCCTGGTCATGTCGACCAACCTCGGGTATCGCCGGATGGTTTTCGCCCTTGCATCAGGAATGGGATTTGCGACCCCGCAACGCAGCCATCTCCTGGGCCCGGTCGGGATCGGTGGGCCATTGCACCACGATGTCGGCGGCGTCCTCGATCATCAGCTCCACCTCGGGAAGCTCGCTCCTCGAGAAGCGGCGAAGCACGAAATCGGCCGGGTCCATCTCGCCCGGCGGGCGGCCGACGCCAATTTTCAGCCGGCTGAACCCGTTGCTGCCCAGCGCCGACTCGATCGAGCGGACACCGTTGTTGCCCCCGCTGCCCCCATCGACCTGGAGCTTGAGACGGCCGAACGGGAGGTCGATGTCGTCATGGACGACGAGGAGGCTCTCAGGAGAGAGGCCGAAATAGTCGATGAGCGATCGGACGGCCCGTCCCGACTCGTTCATGAAGGTCACCGGGACTGCGTAGAGGATCCGATCGTCGCCGACCCCGACCTGGGCCACCTGGGCCCTGACCCGCGATGGTGCCCGGCCCAGCTTCTCGTCGGCACGCGCCAGGACCCGAGCCACCACCTCGAAACCGGAGTTGTGACGGGTGCCCTCGTAGTCGGGCCCCGGGTTGCGCAGCCCGATGACCGCCCACGCCGGGCTATTCGCTCGACTCGCCCTCGGCTTGGTCTGCAGCAGATTCTTCGGCCTGGCCATCCGGCTCCTCACCCTCGGCAGGCGCCTCGCCCTCGAGCTCCTCGCCCTCGACCTCTTCGACCTCTTCTTCGATCTCTGCCGCCGGCGCTGTGACGCTCATCAGGACTGTTTCCGGGTCCTCGATGTAGGCGACGCCCTCGAGTTGCGGGAGATCGGCGATGCGCAGGGCGCCACCCAAATCCACTCCTGAGATGTCGAGCTCGATCCCGGAAGGGATCGAGGTGGCGAGCGTCTCCACGATGACGTGGGTCTTGCTCGGCGAGAAGACACCGCCCTCGATGACGCCCACCGGGGTTCCCTCGAAATGGATCACCACCTCGGCGTGGACGGTCTCGTCGAGCGACACGGTCACGAAGTCGACATGGCGGTATTCGTTGCGGAACGGATGGCGCTCGATGACCCGGGCCATGGTCAGGACCACGTCCTGGCCCTCGATCTCGAGATTGATCAGCGCATTGGACCCGGCTTCGGTGTGGAGTGCCATGTGGAGGTCGTGGGCGTCGACGGCGACATTGATGGGGTCGATGCTCTTGCCGTAGACGATGCCCGGCACCCGGCCCGTCTTCCGAAGACGGCGCGACTCACGGGAGCCGGTGGCGCGGCCCGTCTCCGCGGGCAAGGTGACTTGGGACATCTGAATCCGCTCCTTGGGGAGGTGGGTGAGCCGGTAATTATGGCCCGGACTCGATGGTTCTGCCAGCCGAGACGGCCTCGATCCAACGGGTGGTGCCCGTCGCCAGCCTCTCGATCATCGACTCCATGGTCCAACCCCCGCCCCGAAAGGAATGGCCGGCACCCTCGAGCAGCTCGACCGTGGCGTTGGGCAGGGCTCTGATGTGCCGCTCGAACAGCTCCATCCTGCTCAAGGCGTCCCGTGTCCCCTGGAAGAACAGCATGGGAACGGTGACTTCGGCGAAATGGGCCACCCGCAGCCTGTCCTCCCTCCCCGCCGGGTGCAGGGGGTAGGCGTAGAGGATCACGCCGGCGGCCGGGTAGCCCTCGGCCACCAAATAGGTCGCCATCCGCCCCCCCATCGAGCGTCCCGCCAGGAACACCGGGCCGACCCGCCCGGCGAGCGATTCGGCGGCGGCCCGATGCGCCTCGAGCAGTCTCTCGGTGCGGTCGGGGCGCTTCGACCCGCGCTCGGTGTAGGGGTAGTTGAAGGTCATTACCGTGTGACCGGCCGCTGCCAGCGCCTCCCGGAGACCGGTCAGGAGCGGGTGGTCCTGGTTGGTCCCTGCGCCATGGGCGAGGAGGACCCCGGTTCTCCCCGAGCCGGAGAGCCGCCCCGAGATCTGCCCACCGGCGAGTTCGATGACGATCGGTTCGGCCATCGACCCAATGTAGAGCGGTTAGCGTGGGAGCCATGGAGCTGGTGGTGCACGAGAGCCCTGGGGCCGTCGCCGAAGCAGCCGCGGCCAGGGTGGCCGATCTGATCTCGGGCTCGACAAATCGCTTTTCGCTCGGCCTTGCCGGCGGGAGCACGCCCGAGGCCACCTACCTCGCCCTGCGAGCCAGGGAACCGGGATGGTCCGGTGTCGACGCATGGCTCTCGGATGAGAGGTGGGTGCCCCCTGACGATGAGCGCTGCAACGGGCGGATGGCCTCGGTTGCCCTGCTCGACCACGTCGATGCCGTCTTCTACCGGCCACCCTGGAGTGAGCACCTCGCGCCCGAGGACTCGGCGGCCCGCTACGAGGCCCAGCTGCGGTCGATCCACGGTGATGGCCCAGCCGACCTGGTGATGTTGGGCATGGGCGACGATGGGCACACCGCATCCTTGTTCCCGGGGACGGCGGCCCTCGAGGAGCGCTCTCGTTGGTACGTGGCGAACCACGTGCCTCAGATGGGCGAGGACCGGCTCACCGCAACTTTCCCCTTTCTCTGGAGCGCACGCCTGCTGATGATCCTGGTGGTCGGCGAGAAGAAAGCAGAGGCGCTCAAGGCGAGCTTCGACGGGGAGACACCGGCCGGACGGCTGGGCGATGGGGATGCGGAGGTGGAGTGGCACGTGGACCGGGACGCCGCGTCTCTCCTCGCCTGATCGCCTCGACCCTGGCCGCGGCACTGGTCGCCGCCTCCTGCGCCCCGATCCCCTCGGCCACCCCGGTCTCCCCCACAGCGAGTGTCGCCCCACCCACCACGACGACAACCACTGCCTCGACAACCACCTCGACATCGAGCGGGACCGTCGCCCTGCCCGACATCGGAGTCGAGGTGCGGGTCCCGGAGGGGGAGGGGCCGTTCCCCGCGGTGGTCCTGGTCCATGGCGGTGCCTGGGTGGCCGGCGCACCGTCGGTGATGACCGACCTGGCGCGGTTTCTCAGCGACAACGGCTACCTGACCGTCAACACGCCCTACACCCTGTCGGTCGAGATCGCCGGGTACCCGATCGCCGTCGACGACGTCGCCTGTGCCGTGCGCTATGCGGCGGCCCACCCTCGGGGTGATGGGACCGTGGCCATCCTCGGGCACTCGGCGGGCGCGCATCTCGCCGCCCTGGTCGCCCTCGACGACGGGGTCTACGGGAACGGCTGCCCGCTGGTCAACCGAGTGGTACCGGACCGTCTCGTCGGGCTGGCCGGCCCCTACGACGTGGCCCGCCTCGGTCCCCTGCTGCTCCCGTTCTTCGGTGTCGGCCCCACCGAGGACCCGGAGACCTGGACGGCGGGCAACCCGATGTCCCAGACCGGGAACAACCCGGGCCTGTCCAGTCTCCTCATGCACGGCGAGGACGACGCCTTCGTCGACCTCAGCTTTGCCACCAGATTTGCCGACGCCCTCGAGGACGACGGGTCCGAGGCACTGGTGGAGGTGGTCGAGGGAGCCCGCCACAACGACATGTACCACCCGGCCTTCGTCGGCGACCTGATCCTCACCTGGCTCGAGCGCCAGGTGCCGGCTGCCGGCTAGTGCTCCGGCTCCTCACCCGGCCACAGCACCCAGGCGCTCTCGTGACGGGTCATCCCGATCTTGGGGTAGTAGTCGACCGCCATCGGCGCCGCGAGGAGGAGGACGAGGGCCTCCGGGGTGGCCTGGCGCGTGAGGCGGACGAGCTCCCTCCCGATGCCCCGACCCTGGTATGCGGATCGCACGGCGAGGTCGGAGAGGTAGGTGCAGAAGACCCAGTCTGTGATCGAGCGGGAGATGCCGACCAGCCGGTCATCGTCCCACGCGGTGACCACCAGGGCGGCCTCCTCCAGCATGCGGGCCATGCGGTCCCGATCCCCGATCGGGCGGCGCTCTCCGAGCGTCGAGTCGACATACACGTCGATCATCTCATCGAGCTCGAAATCGTTGCCGGTCCGGTAGGAAATCATGGTCGAAGCCTAAGACCGCTCGAGCTACATTGACCGGGTGAGCCGTCCCGCCAGCACCTTCGCCCGCTTCGTCGGATTGGCGGCTCTCGGGTACGGAGGGGTGATGTCCGTCGGCGCCCTGGTGGACGCATTCGGCGGATCCGCCTACGACCCCTTCTGGTTCGTCTACCTGGTGCTTTGGATCGGCATGACCGGGATTGCCGGTGCCTTGGCCTTCCTGCTCAGCATCGATGGGCCGCCCCGATGGAGGACTAGGACCCGGCGCGCCCTCGGCTGGTTGGGAATGTTGATCTGCGCCCTCCTGCCGGCCGGCTTCCTCTACATCATCGGGCCGCTGGTGCTGCTCGGCGGGCTAACCCTGCTGCTCTCGCCCGAGCTGCCCGACAGGCGACGGGGCAGGCATCTGGCTACATCCGGGTGATGTCGCGCCGCGGCATACGCGGCCCGAACTTCGGCGCATGGCCCATGGCGTGGATCAACCTGGCGACGCGTCCCCGGTGAGGTCGGAACGGCTCGAGCAGGGCCAGCATCTCGTCATCGGTCCCCCGGTCCCTCCCGGTGAGATGGTGGACGACCATGTGCTTGAGGTGAAAGTCGCCGA
>JBOGEU010000038.1:0-2532 GCA_050741995.1 Acidimicrobiia bacterium
CCACCAGGCCGAGCAGCTCTTCGGCTTCGACTGTGGCTTTCGTCTCATGGGATCGGTAACTGCCGAGAAGGGCCGAGACCAGGTGCTCCCCTGGAGAGGGGATCGAGGCGAGCATGTTCTCCAGGCAGCTCAGGGTCCCGAATGACCTAGGAGTTTGAAATGTGCGGCCCAGGCCCATGGCCGCGACCTGACCGGGCCGCAGCCCCACCAGCTCACGATCGTCGAGCCGCACCGACCCGGAGTCGGGTTGATGGAGACCCGACACCAGGTTGAACAGGGTCGACTTCCCGGCGCCATTGGGCCCGATGAACCCCATGAGCGCCCCTGGGGAGACACTGAACGAGCAGCCATCGACAGCGCGCAGACCGCCAAAGCTCTTGTAGACATTCTCGATCTCCAGCAACGCCATGGTGTCAGCCACCCACTCTTCGTCGGGCCCGGGTCAACTTCGCGAATGGCTGCCAGCGAAGGAACACGATCAACAGCAGGCCCAGCGCCACCAGCTCCAGCGAGGCTGCGATCTGGGCGCCACGAATGGTCGAGAAGGGAATGGCCCGCACCAGCTCTTCGAACAGGACCACCACGAAGATCCCGATGAGGGCGCCGCGGTTCGATCCCTCACCACCAAGGATCAGTGCTATCCACACGACGAAGGTCACCTCGGCGGTGAACAGCTCGGGAAGTGCCAGAGTCGTGTACCAGATGTAAAAGGCGCCGGCCATGGCGGCGAACGGCGCGCTGAACAAGAAGACCTCGAGCCGGAATCGGGTGGCCTGTTTCCCCACCGCGGTGAGCGCCAACTCCTCGTCGCGGAGTGCCTCCAGGGCACGGCCGTAGGGAGAGCCCACGACACGCTCGAAGATGAGATAGACGATCACCAGGAATACCAGGGCGGCCACCGCGAAGAAGATGTCGTAATCGACGAAAGTGATCTGGCCGCGTAGCGGCCGGTCCAGCCCGACCAGGCCCCGGGTGCCATTGGCAAAGCGCTGTTCGTTGAGGATGAACGAGTGAAGGACCTCGGCGAAGGCGAACGTGGTGAGTGCGAAATACTCCCCACGAAGACGAAGCGAAGGCCATCCGGTGATCGCGGCGAACACCAGCCCCGCAAGGCCGGCGCCTATGAACCCGACCCATTCCGGGAGATCGAGGCCGATCAGGTATTGATCGAGGGTAGAGGTGGGAGGCGACTGGGTTATCAGGACGTAGGTGTAGGCGCCAACGGCGAAATAGGCGACGACACCAAAGTTGATCATCCCGGCATGCCCGTACTGCATGTTGAGCACGAGCGTGACCACACCGAGGATGGAAGCGACCGTCACCACGGTGATCGCCAGCTGCGACCAGTTCATGCGGCACGCTCCACGCTCCCGGCGACCCCCCGGGGGCGAACCACCAACACGAGGATGACGATGGCGAAGGCGATCACCGGCCGATAGCCGCCGGGGAGAAACAAGACCGAGAGGTCCATGGCCAGGCCCACGATGAATGCGGCCAGGATCACGCCGTAGAGCGAGCCGAGCCCGGCCACGATCGCAACCGCCAGGATGACGAGTATCTGCTCGAAGGCGATATCGGTGGTCAGTGTGCCGAGGACGCCAAGAGCCACCCCGCCGAGCCCGGCGAGGAGCCCGGCGACGAGCCACGTCGAGCGGCTGGCGGCAACGATGTCGACGCCTCTAGACGCAGCGAGATCACGATTGATCGACATGGCACGGATCGACTTGCCGATCCGCGTCTTGCTGAGGAAGAGAGCGAGTCCCACGGTGATGACGGCGGCAATGGCGAGCAGGACCAGTCGGTACGGGGCGACGAACACCCCGGCGACCGACAGCGCGTCGAGCCGTGGGATCTCGAAGGATCGGATCCCAACCCCGATGAATGCCTCGGTGATTCCATGGAGGACGAAGGCCACCCCGACGGACGTGATGAGGAGGATCGCAGGCCCTAAGTGCTTGATCGGGTCGTAGACCAGTCGGGCGATGAGCAGCGCGACCAGCGCCGTCAACACCAGAGCCAAAGCCGCGGCCAGGAGGAAGTGCCACCCCAAGGACACATTCAGGTACCAGGTGGTGAAGGCGGCGACCGACATCAACTCGGCATGGGCGATGTTGAGAAAGCCCTCGACCCGTCTCACCAAGGCGAAGCCAAATGTGGAGATGAGGAGAAAGGCACCGGTGCCGAGCCCGAACACGATGAGCTGCGTCACCCGCATGCGTCAGGCCCCGCCGCTCGTCGCGGCTATGGAAACAACTCGGCCGCCCCACATTCCGGGACGGGTGGGATCGATCTTTCGATCCGGATCGTCGAGTCCGACCACTATCGGGCTGTGGCCTCGCGGGCCAGGTCGATGTATCGGCGGACCCGCTCCGGGGTGAGTGGGATCTCATCGACCATCACCGGCCCAATGGTTGATATCGCGTCTTCCACCGCACCGGCGATCACTGCTCCCGGGGCTATGGCCCCGCCCTCGCCCATGCCTTTGATCCCGGCGACGGTGAAGGGCGACGGGGTCTCAAGGTGAAAGACCTC
>JBOGEU010000039.1:0-2637 GCA_050741995.1 Acidimicrobiia bacterium
CCACTTGGGTGTAGCTCCTGCCGGCGCCGAAGGCTCGTGGTGGCGCTCCGACACCGGAGACAACCCGCTGCTCGACGGCTCGGAGCCCGTCGAAGGAGGCTCGGACCAACCCCTTTCTCACCCCGGCGTAGCGGGACCAGACACCCATCGCTCAGCTCCTCCGCACCCGCTTGCGAATCCTCTTGGCGGCCAGGCCGATCCCGTCGAGTAACAGGCCGGTTCCTGCCGCGATCCGCTTTCCGACGGGCACCGGGTCGTATGCACGGTCGTATCCCAGCTCGCCGAGCAGATCTCCGGCCATAGCTTCGAACCGAGCCACCTGGTCTCCCGAGAGGTCGCGACGCCAATCGTGGAGGCCTTTGGTCGGGGGCAGGAAAATGTCCCGGTGCCGGTCGGGCGCGGCGGTGGTAGCCACGATCGCATCGGCCCGCTCGTAGTAGGTCAGCATTCGGGGGTCGAACTCGAGGTCGAGGAAAGCGCAGAGACGCCGCACCGCTTTCTCGGGATCTTCGAGCAGATCCTCGAACCTCGACTCGATGTAACGGCTCGCTCCCAGCTGGATTCCAGCCGAGCGGCCGGCTTCCACCCGCCGCTTCCATGACATGGCGACTCGCTCGATGGCCTCGCCGCCGGTGTGGGCCAGGGCCACATCGCGTCCATCCCTGACGGCATGGACGAAGCGCGCCTCGGGGAAGAGCTCGGCGAGGAGTGGCAGGTGATGGATGTATGCCTGGGTCTTGTCGGCGTACCGGGTCTTGCCCTGTCTCTCTGCGTACAGCGCATACACCCGTCGGATCGCGTCGGGGAGGTCGGCAGGTGGTGGGGCCCGGAGAACGTGCAGCACATCGTCTTCAGACAGACCCCAGCCCCGGAATCGATGCTCTCTCGTCAGATCCCTGGCCACGAGATCGCTCCGGAAGCCGTTGTCACCCTGGTATCTGGCTCGATGACCGGCGAGGGCGACGATGAACTGGCTCTCGCCGGGTATGGCCAGCTCGGGGTGCGAGTCGAAGATGGCGCGATGCAGCGTGGTCCCAGAGCCGTTGGTCCCCACGAAGAAGGCGAATGGTTTCATTGACACCGCATCTCCCCGGCGACAGCCTATCCCGGGCTGGCGGAACGGGAACCCAGAGGTTTGGCATGAGATCGACCAGGAAAGGATCATCCACTCGTCAATGAGCAGTGTCGACGCCCATCCCGATCGCGTGCAGAAGCCCGATCCAGGGTTGCTGACTGAGGCTGCCGGATCGATCGGGCGGCTGTTCGAGGTAGATGGTGAGCTTGATTGGTCGTCGGGAGAGCCACTGCAACGCCCTCGTTCGGTAGTGATCCCCCTCGAAGCCCGGGATGACGCAGGGCGCGTGTGGCGTGCCTTCTTCAAGCGCTCATATCCGCCGCCCTACGGGGAGGAGCGCCGTCTCCGCTGGGAGGCAACCGTGCGGTCCGGTCTCTCCCGGGCCATCGATCTCGAGTCGCGGCTCGCCGATCTGGCGGCGGGGGAGGGAATCACATTCTCCCGCGCCCTGGCCACCGACCCCGCCACGATGTCGGTGGTGACCATGGCTGTCCCCGGCCGGCCCCTGGGAAGAGTTTGGCGTCATGTGACCCGCAGGGCGGCCCGATCGCAGGCCATAGACCTGCTCCGAATCGCAGGCAGGGCGGCGTGGCTGATCGAGCAGTGCTCACCCCAAGCCGTCGCGCCCGAACCAGGGACCGACGACGCCGTCGAGAGAAGAGTGGGGCGGGTCCGGGACCTCCTGCCCGCCCCGACCTTGACCCGGCTCGAGGAGCGAATGGACAGGCTGAACGAGCAGCTGGGCTCGTCGCCCGATGGATTCGTGTACGCCCATGGTGACCTGAGCGCCACGAATGTGTTGGTCGAGTCGGATGGTGGGATCGGCCTCATCGACTTCACGTGGTCGGTGCGTCAACGTGGGTTCGACCTGGCGCACTTCGCATTCAGGATCGAATACGACACGGCGGTTCCGTCCCGGCTGACCCGTCCGTTCGTCGAGGCCCTGATCGAGGGCTATAGCGACCCCGATGTCGTCCTCCGACCGGGCTGGCAGTTCGTCCGTCTCTCCAAGTTGCTCAAGGTCGTCGAAGACGGTGGCGGCGGACGCTCCCGACGGGCGATGGCCGAGATCGAGTCCTCCCTCTAATACCCGCTGAGCATCCCCATCTTGCGGGCGTACTGCAAGGCCCGACTGAACAGCCACAGTCCGACCGTGTACATCACCAGGTTGAAGATGAGCAGAGCGACGACAGCCGATCCGAACGGGATGTAGAACGAGCCGGGATCGGCCATGAGGACATACCGCGCCGAGTTGATGACGTAGGTGTGCGGGATCGCCCAGCTCAGCGCCTGGAGGAAATCGGGCAACTGATCGACCGAGAAGACGCTGCCCGCCAGCAGAGAAGCGGCCAGCCCATATAGCGTCAGCACCGGCTGTGATCGCTTGGCCAGCACCATCAAGCTCGCCGACACAATCCCGACCCCCATGCTGGCGAGGATGCCCAGGAAGATCAGCACGAGGAAGGCGGGGATCCCCGACAACAGGTACTCGGCACCGAGAACGAAGCCGAGGAGGAAGACCAGGGTGCCACCGATCACGCCCAGGATGACTCGCCACATGT
>JBOGEU010000040.1:0-9345 GCA_050741995.1 Acidimicrobiia bacterium
CCGCGGCACTGCTCACCTTCATCGTCGGGGTGGGCTGTTTCGCCGCTCTGGGCATGCTGGTAGCCGCCATCTCGCCCAACGGCGACGCGGCCCCGGCGATCACCAACGCCACGCTGCTCCCCATCGCGTTCATCTCCGACATCTTCATCCCAGTTGCCGACCCTCCGACGTGGATGGAGGTCACCGGCAACGTCTTCCCCCTCAAGCATTTCGCAGGCGCCTTCCGCGACGCCTTCGACCCGACTCTGACCGGCGCCCAGCTCCATTGGCCCGAGCTCGGGTACCTGGCGTTGTGGGGGATACTCGCCACAATCCTCGCCGTCAGGCTCTTCGAGTGGGAGCCGAACCGCGGATCCCCGGAGCGGAGGAGACGCCGGCGACCGGCTGCGACCGGCTGACCGGTCTCCACTCTCCTCACCACGAGCGGCTCACGACAAGGAGGCAAAATTGCACACACCCGACCCCGGCCGTTACGACCGGATGTCGTACGCCCGATGCGGGAGGAGTGGCCTCGACCTGCCCCGGATCTCGCTCGGTCTCTGGCACAACTTCGGCGGCGACTCGCTCGGCGAGGAGGGGCGCCGCATCATCCTCAACTCCTTCGACAACGGCATCACCCACTTCGACCTGGCCAACAACTACGGTCCCCCGCCCGGCTCGGCGGAGCGAAATTTCGGGACCTTGCTGGCGACCGACCTCGCGCCTTACCGGGACGAGCTGATCATCTCCACCAAGGCCGGCTACGACATGTGGCCCGGACCGTATGGTGAGTGGGGATCACGCAAGTATCTGTTGGCGAGCCTGGACCAGAGCCTGGCCCGGATGGGCCTCGACTACGTAGACATCTTCTACTCGCATCGGTTCGATCCCGACACCCCGCTGGAGGAGACGATGGGCGCCCTGGACAGCGCGGTGCGAGCCGGCAAGGCGCTGTACGTGGGGATATCTTCGTACGGCCCGGAGAAGACGAGGGAGGCAGCGGCGATACTGGCCCGTCTCGGGACGCCGTTCATCATCCACCAACCGTCGTATTCGCTGCTCAACCGCTGGGTGGAGGACGGTCTGCTCGATGTCCTCGGCGAGCTCGGCATCGGCTGCATCGTGTTCTCCCCGCTGGCGCAGGGTCTCCTCACCGACAGGTATCTCGACGGTGTTCCCGACGACTCCGGCGCCATGCGACGCGATTCTTTCGACCGGTCGATGCTCAGCGAGGACAATCTGGCACGGGTCCGGGCCCTCAACGACCTGGCAGGGGAGCGAGGCCAGAGCCTGGCCCAGATGGCGATCGCCTGGGTCCTGCGCGACGCACGGGTGACCTCGGCGTTGATGGGTGCCAGTCGCTGGTCCCAGATCGAGGACGCCATCGCTGCTTTGGACAACGCCGGCTTCAGCGACGAGGAGCTGTCCCTGATCGACCGCTACGCAGTGGATGGCGAGATCAACATCTGGGCCCAATCGAGTGAGGCGGGCTGAAGGTGAGGGCTCAGCCGACCGCTGACCGTCTCGCTCCCTTCGGGGTGACCGTATTCAGCGAGATGACCGCTCTCGCCCTCGAGCACGACGCCATCAACCTGGGCCAGGGATTCCCCAACTGGGACGGCTC
This sequence comes from Acidimicrobiia bacterium, assembly GCA_050741995.1. GTDB lineage: Bacteria > Actinomycetota > Acidimicrobiia > Spongiisociales > ZC4RG35 > JARDZU01. The sequence continues at coordinate 1,604 of JBOGEU010000040.1, forward strand.
CGACTTCGTGAAGGAGGCGGCCCTCCGTTCCATCGAGGAGGGGGGCCATGACCAGTACCCGCCGAGCCCGGGGATCCCCGGCCTGCGTCAGGCGATCGCCGATCGCTACGGGCCGCTGCTCGGCCGATCTCTGGATCCCGCCACCGAGATAACCGTCACCTGCGGTTGCACCGAGGCCCTGGCCGCCAGTTTCCTCGGCGTGGTGAACCCCGGTGACGAGGTGATCCTGATCGAGCCCTTCTACGACGCATATCCGGTGTTCGTCTCGATGACCGGGGCGGTGCCCAGATACCTCACCCTGCGACCACCGTCATTCGACCTCGATCTCGACCAGCTTCGGTCGCTGTTCTCACCCATGACGAGGGCGATCGTGGTCAACAACCCGCACAACCCGACCGGCCGGGTCTTCTCCGACGAGGAGTTGACCGAGATAGCCGGCCTCTGTGTCGAGTTCGACGCGATCGCGATCACCGACGAGGTCTACGAGGAGATGGTCTACGAGGGGGACCATCGTCGTCTCGCCACCTACCAGGGGATGTGGGAGCGGACCCTCACCCTGTCCTCGATCGGCAAGACCTTCTCTCTCACCGGCTGGAAGCTGGGCTGGGGGATAGCGCCCGTCGCCCTCAGCGAAGGCCTGAGGTCGGCGCATCAGTTCCTCACCTTCACCACCCCGACCCCGGTCCAACACGGTGCGGTGGCAGCCATGGGTGCTCCCGACTCCTTCTTCGCCGACCTCCGAGCCGGCTACCTGAAGAAACGTGACCTGCTCGCCGACGGTCTGGAATCGGTCGGCTTCGAGGTTCACCGCCCCCAGGGCACCTACTTCATGATGGCCGGGTTCGACCGCTTCGGATCCGGGGACGACCGCGCTTTCTGCCGGCATCTAGCCGAGAGCGCTCGGGTTGTCGCCATCCCGCCCAGTGTCTTCTATCACCGGCCCGAGGATGGGTCCTCGCTGATCCGCTTCGCCTTCTGCAAGGACGAGGAAATCCTCACCGAGGCTATCGACCGGTTGTCCACGCTCTCCTGATTTGGAGGTTTCGTAGCGTCAGCTGCTCCCCGCCAGGACCTGGGGCCAGGGGAAACCTCGACTTGGTTTGACCATTTCCCTGTTTACACTTCAGCGCTCCCCGAAACCGAGGAGCCATGGCGGCACCCTTCTTCGATCCAGGCCCGGCGCGCGATGCCTGCGGCGTCGGGTTCATCGCCGCCCTGGACAGGGTTCCCAGCTACCGGATGACACGTCTCGCGGTCGAGTGCCTGGTGAATCTGGACCATCGTGGCGCCCGGGCTGCCGACGGCACCGGGGATGGCGCCGGTCTTCTCACTCAGGTCCCCCACCGCTTGATCAATCGTGAGTTGAGCACCCACGGCCTCGAAGTGCGTCCGGGTCGCCTCGGGGTGGTGATGTGCTTTCTCTCACCCACCGAGGCCGCCGCTTCCCGCTCCGTGGTCACCGAGGCGGTCGAAGCCGAGGGCCTCCGTGTCCTCTACTGGCGGTCGGTCCCTATCGACAGCTCGGTTCTCGGCGACCATGCCCGACTCGTGCTCCCTCTCATCGAGCAGGCCATCGTCACCGGCGACCAGGACGGTGCCGATTTCGAGCGGAGCCTGTATTTGGCGAGAAAGCGGATCGAGCGAGAAGCAACACCCGGGCTCTCCATTCCCTCCGCCTCCAGCCGCACCGTGGTCTACAAGGGGTTGTTCACCGCCTCCACGATCTCCAACTTCTACTGGGACCTGCGCGACCCCGACTTCGAGACCGCGTTCGCCATCTTCCACCAGCGGTACTCGACCAACACCTTCCCGTCCTGGGACAATGCCCAGCCCTTCCGCACCCTGGCCCACAACGGTGAGATCAACACCATCCAGTCCAACCGGTCCTGGATGCTCGCCCGGGAGAAAGCGGCAACGCCGGGAGTGTGGGGCGATCGCCTTCCCGATGTGTTCCCCTTCCTCCAGCCCGGGATCTCCGACTCGGGGAGTCTGGACAACGTCTTCGAGCTGCTGATGCAGAGCGGGCGGTCGCTGACCCACGTCAAGGAGATGCTGATGCCGGCGGCGTGGGAGAACGTCCCCGACCTCGACCCCGACCTGGCTGCCTTCTATGCCTATCACGCCTTCCTCACCGAGCCCTGGGACGGGCCGGCCGCCGTGGCCGCCACCGACGGCTCCTCGCTGCTCGTCGGCATGGATCGCAACGGGCTGAGACCTGCCCGTTGGGCGATCACACCAGAGGTCCTCCTCGTGGCCTCGGAGGCCGGGGTCTGCCCCGAGGAGGAGGCCCTCGCCACCTCCACCGGCCAACTCGGCCCGGGTGAGCTGATCGTCTTCGATGGCGAGAGCGGCGAGGTGCGGCACTCCGACCAGGTGAAGTCCAAGCTGGCCACGGCGAGACCCTATGGCGATTGGGTGAACACCGAGACCCTTCGCATCCAGGCCCCGTTCGACCCGCTGGCCGACGACCGTTTCGACGCGGCGGCCCTGAGCCGGGTGTTCGGTTACACCGTGGAGGAGCGGCGGCTGGTCATCGCCGACATGGCACGCGGCGACAACCCGCTGGGGTCGATGGGCGACGACACCGGTCTTGCCGTATTGTCCAGGCGGTCACGTCGGCTCACTCAGTACTTCCATGAGCAGTTCGCCCAGGTGACCAACCCACCCATGGACCCGATCCGGGAGAAGCTGGTGATGTCGCTGCGGATCCAGCTCGGGCGTCGTGGCCCTTTGCTGGAGGACACCCCGCAACAGGCACATCTGATCGAGCTCTCGAGCCCGATCCTCTCCGACGCAGAGCTCGAGTCCATCGTCCGCTCCGGTGATGCCCGCTTCTTCTCCCATTGGATCGCCACCACGTGGCCGGTCGCCTCCGGGCCCGAGGGCATGGAGGCCCGTCTCGACGAGATCTGTGACGAGGCGGCGCAGGCGGTGAAGCTGGGAGCGACCATCCTGGTCCTCTCCGATCGGGAGACCGAGGCCACCAGGGCGCCGATCCCGACCCTTCTCGCCCTTGGTGCGGTTCATCATCACCTGATCGACCAGGGGGTGCGAGGCTCGGTCTCGCTGGTCATTGTCTCCGGGGAGCCACGGGATCCCCATGACCTTGCATGCCTCATTGCCGCCGGTTGCTCTGCAGTGCACCCCTACCTCGCCATCGAGCACGCCCGTGACCTGGCTGCCAATGGTGCCATCGACGTCGACCCGGTCGCGGCCCAAGAGAACTATCGCTCGGCGATGGAGAACGGCTTGCTCAAGATCATGTCGAAGATGGGCATCTGCACCCTCTCCGCATATCGAGGCTCTGAGCTGTTCGAGGTGATCGGGCTCTCGGAGAAGGTGTGCCGGAGAGCATTTCGCAATGCCTCACGTCGCTTGCGGGGCATCGGGATGAAGGAGATCGCCAGACAAGCCCTGCAGCGGCATGCCACGTACGCCGAGGGAGAGGTCGATCCCGGAGGCTTCTACAAGCACCGCCGCGGCAATGACACCCACGTCACCAGCCCCATGGTGGTGCTCGGGGTGCAGAAAGCGGTTCGCTCCGGCGATCCTGAGGACTGGGACAAGTACATCGAGCTGATCTCGGACCGCGAGCCGGCTCTGGTCCGCGACCTGCTCACCTTCGTGCAGCGACAGCCGGTGCCCCTCGACGAGGTCGAGCCGGCCGAGCAGGTCATGCGACGCTTCACCACGGCCGCCATGTCGCTGGGAGCGTTGTCGGCGGAAGCTCACGAGTCGTTGGCCGAGGCGATGAACCTGATCGGCGGCCACTCCAACTCCGGGGAGGGCGGTGAGGACCCGACACGGTTCGACACTCCCAAGAACTCGGCCATCAAGCAAGTCGCCTCGGGACGATTCGGGGTCACCCCCGCCTATCTCAACTCGGCCGACGAGCTCCAGATCAAGATGGCCCAGGGCTCGAAGCCGGGTGAGGGCGGACAGCTCCCCGGTCACAAGGTATCTGCGGAGATCGCCCGTCTCCGCTACACAGAGCCCGGGGTGACCCTGATCTCGCCGCCTCCGCATCACGACATCTACTCGATCGAGGATCTCGCCGAGCTGATTTACGACCTCAAGGCGTTCAAGCCCACCGCCCGGGTCTCGGTGAAGCTCGTCAGCGAGCCAGGTGTGGGCACGATCGCAGTGGGCGTGGCCAAGGCCGACGCCGACGTGATCACCATCTCCGGGTCCGAGGGCGGGACCGGAGCCTCGCCTCTGGTATCCATCAAGCATGCCGGCTCACCCTGGGAGCTCGGCCTGGCCGAGGCGCACCAGGTGCTCACGGCCAACGGGCAACGCTCACGGGTGCTGCTGGAGACCGACGGGGGACTTCGCACCGGGCGGGACGTCGTCGTGGCCGCCCTGCTCGGCGCCGAGCGGTTCGGGTTCGGTACCCTCCCCCTTCTCGCCATGGGGTGCAAGATGGTGCGTCAGTGCCATCTCAACACCTGCCCCACCGGCATCGCCACCCAGCAGGAGGATCTGCGGGCGAAATTCACCGGCTCGGCCGACCAGGTGGTTCTCCTCTTCCGTCGTCTGGCCGAGGAGGCACGACGTCACATGGCAGCCCTGGGGGTGCGCTCCATCGCCGAGCTGGTGGGTAGGGCCGACCTGCTGCGTCCGATCGATCCCAATCACCCTCTCTCGGCCGATCTCTCGGCAATGTTGATCGCATCCAAGGGAGGCAAGTCCCACGAGGGATATCGCAAGATGCCCCTCTCCGGGCTCGAGGAGCGACTGGTGGCCGACTGCAGCCATGCGATAGCAGATCGGGAGCCGATCGAGCTCTCCTACCCGATACGAAACGTCGATCGTGCCATCGGTGCCCGCCTCTCCGGGGAGATAACGGCTCGCTACGGGGGCGAGGCGCTTCCCGACAGCACCATCGTGGTCAAACTGGCGGGGACCGCGGGACAGAGCTTCGGCGCATGGCTGTGCGGTGGGGTCGACTTGCATCTCGAGGGCACCTCCAACGACTACCTGGGGAAAGGGATGGGTGGCGGCCTGGTATCGGTCTCGCCGCGCCGTCCGGGTGAGGTGATCCCGCATGCCGCCGGCAACGCCGTCCTCTACGGCGCCACCGGGGGCCGGGTGTTCCTCGCCGGTCGGGTCGGCCAGCGATTCGCGGTTCGCAACTCCGGCGCCACAGCCGTGATCGAGGGTTGCTCCGATCACGGGTGTGAGTACATGACGGGGGGAAAGGTGCTCGTGATCGGCGATGTGGGCCGCAACTTCGCAGCCGGGATGACCGGGGGAGTGGCCTACGTTTGGGACCCGAGTCTCAGCCTGAAGGCGATGCTGGCCGACACCGCGCCGGCGGCTCGTCGGCCATCAGGCGCCGATCTGGCCGACATCAGGTCGCTCGTCGAGTCTCATTCGACCTACACGGGGAGCCCGGTCGCCGCCGGGATCCTCGAAGACTGGGCGACACAGCAGGACGCGTTCTGGGTCATCTCGGCTTCCGGTCGCGCTCGGGAGCCGATTCGAATCGAGATCAGCGAAGTTCCTGCGACAGGCTGAGGTCAGGGAGCGGGCCACGATTCAAAAGCGTGGACCAGCCGTCGGGATGGTGAGAGCACTTGCCCGGCACTGAGCCACACGACCCGGTCTCGTCGCACGTCGTGGTCATCGGCGCCATGGGCTCGGGCAAGACCACCCTGGCCCGCTCACTGGCTGCGGCCCTCGGCCGGGAGTTCCTCGACTCGGACGTCTCGATCCGAGCCCTTACCGGGCGCAGCGGGCGGGAGATCGCTGAGACGGACGGAGTCGACTCCCTGCACCGATTGGAGGCCAGTGTGCTCTTCGATGCCCTGAAGAGCGAGAAACTGGTGGTGGTGGCGGCCGCGGCCTCGGTGATCGAGGACCACGCGGTGCGAGATGTGCTGAACGATACCTACTGTGTCTGGGTCAAGGCCGACCCCGAGATCCTGACCGAGCGGGCAGCGCAGGGGACCCATCGGCGCGCAGTCGGCAAGACAGAGCACCTCGAGCGGCGGAACGCGCTGTTCGAACAGACATCCGACCTCGTGGTCGACACCGGGACCCTGTCCCCTGAGGAGTCGGTGGCGAGGGTGTTGGCCGCCATGAGGCGAGAGCGGCGATGAGCTCGGTTGGGGATCCGTTCCCGCTCGGGGTCAATTACTGGCCGCGGCGGAAGGCCATGTACTGGTGGTCCGACTTCGACCGGGGCGAGGTGGCCGAGGAGTTCGACATCATCTCGTCCCTTGGGATGTCCGTGGTCAGAGTCTTCCTGCTCTGGGATGACTGGCAGCCATCGCCGGACCATGTGCCTGCGAACCGTCTTCATGACCTGGGCACCGTGCTCGATCTGGCCTCCGAGCGTGGTCTGGGCCTGGACGTCACCTTCTTCACCGGGCACATGAGCGGTCCCAACTGGTCACCCGGTTGGCTCCTCGACCCGAATGCGGCCGGGCATCCGTCCCCTCATGTGCGCCAGGTTGTCAACAGGGGCAAGGTCGTCGACAGCGCATACCGCAACATGTTCCACGATCGGGTCGCCCTCGACGCCGAGCGACTCCTTCTCGAGACCGTGGTCGGCGAGTACCGCGACCACCCCGCGGTCTGGATGTGGAACCTGGGCAATGAGCCCGACCTCTTTGCCCAACCCGACAGCGCCAAAGCCGGCCGCGAATGGGTGCGGCGGATGACATCGCTGATCAAGGGACACGACCCGACACACCCGGTCACCACCGGTCTGCACACGGCGAGCCTGTTCGCCGACAACGGGTTGCGGGTCGACGAGGTCTTCGCCGAGAGTGATGTCGCCGTGATGCACGGCTACCCGATGTACGTCGACTGGGCCCGCGGGCCGCTGGACCCCGATTTCGTCCCCTACCTCTGTGCTCTGGTCACGGCTCTCAGCGGGAAGCCGTGCCTTGCCGAGGAGTGGGGAGGGTGCACCTCGCCCAACGGCGGGAAGTCGGTGGTCTGGGAGTGGATCGGCTACGGCAGACCCCGGGCCCAGTTCATGGCGGGGGAGGAGGCGTTCGCCGCTTATGTCGCCGAGGTCCTGCCCCGGCTGGTCGATATCGGCTCCACCGGCGCCTTCCTCTGGTGCTTCGCCGACTATGCCCCCGAGCTCTGGGACCGGCCACCATGCGACGAGGGTGGGGCGAAGCACGAGCGTCATTTCGGACTGGTTCGTCCCGATGGGACGCTCAAGCCCCATGCCGACGCGATCCGGTCCTTTGCCGACACTTCCCCGATGATCCAAGGTCCGGCCAAGACCGTGGCCCTCGACCTGACTCCAGACGAGTACTACCTCGACCCTTCCGCCCACTCGCGCCGTCTCTACCAGGCATGGTGACCTTTCGGGAGCCTCGTCCCACCTTCCCGGCGCCATCCTCGTTCGCTGACAGTTGAAAGCGCTTTCTGTACGGGGAGGCAGATGAACTCCGATATTGGTTGACAACACCTGGTGATCTGGCGTATGGTTGAAAGCGCTCTCAGCAAATCTTGAGGAGGAGGAGCCCGGGAGATGGCGAGGACACTCGACGATCTGGCCCAATTGAGCGGTGTCTCCCGTGCCACCGTGTCCCGGGTGATCAACGGGGGCCCGGTCTCGGAGCAGACGCGTCTCAAGGTGCTCGAGGTCCTGGAGAATCACGACTACCGGCCCAATCTGGCCGCCCGATCCCTGGCCTCGGGGCGAACCGGCGTCATCGGGGTCGTGATGCATGTCGACCCCCCGCTTCTCTTCGAGGACCCCTATTTCGCCACGC